>JBAUDS010000044.1:0-2962 GCA_049678185.1 Thermoanaerobaculia bacterium | reverse complement strand
GCCTTCTTGGGCGCGGCCTTCTTCGCCGGGGCCTTCTTTGCTGCAGCCTTCTTTTCGGCCTCCTCGGGCTCGCCGGTCTTCTTCTTGGTCGCCTCGGCGACGGCACGCGGCTCGGCAGCGCTCTTGCCGGCTCGCTTGGTCGGCTTACGGCGTTCGACCTTCAGCCTCGTTCGGGCCTCGCGCCGACGCTGCTTGAGACGCTTCTGCCGACGCTGGCGCCGGCGCTTGAGCTCGCGATCTTTTTCCCGCATTCGGTCTCCTTGGTTGCAGCCCGCTCTCCTGCCGGTCGGCGGACCCGGGGAGCTTCGCGCAAGGGGGGCTCGACTGTCAAGCTGGCGACTTATTTCAAATTGGGATATTGCCGTGCTTCTTTGGCGGCAGGCTTTGGCGTTTGCTTCCCAGCTGGCGTAGCGCCCGGATGATCTGCGGCCGGGTCTGACGCGGCTCGATGACCGCATCGATAAAGCCCCGCTCGGCGGCGATGTATGGATTCGAGAACTTGCGACGATATTCGGCGACCTTCGCCTGGCGGAGCTCGTCGGCCTTGGATCCCGCCTGTTGCAGCTCGCGCCGGTAGAGGATGTTGACGGCGCCCTCCGGGCCCATCACCGCGATCTCGGCACTCGGGTAGGCCAGGTTGACATCGGTGCGCAGATGCTTGCTCGACATCACGCAGTAGGCGCCACCATAGGCCTTGCGGGTGATGACCGTGATCTTGGGCACCGTGGCCTCGGCAAAGGCATAGAGCAGCTTGGCGCCATGCTTGATGATGCCGCCGAACTCCTGTTGCGTACCGGGGAGAAAGCCGGGTACGTCCTCGAAGGTCACCAGGGGAATGTTGAAGGCGTCGCAAAAGCGGACGAAGCGCGCCCCTTTGTGTGACGCGTCGATGTCGAGAACTCCCGCCAGAAAGCCGGGTTGGTTGGCCACGATGCCGACACTCTGATTGGCCAGACGGGCGAATCCAACCACCAGATTCCTGGCATAGTCCGCCTGGACTTCGAAAAACTTGTGATCGTCCACCACCGAGGTGATGAGGCGCTTGATGTCGTAGGGCTTGTTGGGATCCTCGGGGATGAGCGTGTCCAGACTCTCATCTTCGCGATCGGGGTTGTCTTCGCTCTGACCGGGTGGAGCCTCTTCGAGGTTGTTGCTGGGCAGGTAGGAGAGGAGGTCTCGAATGCCCAGCAGACAAGCGGCGTCGTTGGCAACCGTGAAGTGGCACACCCCGCTCTTGGTGGCATGGGTATGAGCGCCTCCCAGCTCCTCTTTGGTCACCTCTTCATGAGTCACCGTCTTGATGACATCCGGTCCGGTGACGAACATGTAGCTGGTGTCCTCGACCATGAAGATGAAATCGGTAATGGCGGGTGAATAGACGGCGCCGCCGGCGCAGGGTCCCATGATGGCGCTGATCTGGGGTACGACCCCCGAGGCGAGGGTGTTGCGCAGAAAGATGTCCGCGTAGCCGGCGAGAGAGGCGACTCCCTCTTGAATCCGCGCGCCTCCCGAGTCGTTTAGACCGATGACCGGGGCGCCGTTCTCCACCGCCAGATCCATGATCTTGCAGATCTTGCGAGCGTTGGTGTCGGAGAGCGAGCCGCCGAAGACGGTGAAGTCCTGGGCGAACACGTAGACCAGGCGGTTGTCGATAGTGCCGTAGCCACAGACCACACCGTCTCCGGGTATCCGGTTCTCCTCCATGCCGAAATCCTGGCAGCGGTGGGTGACGAGAGCGTCGATCTCCACCAACGAGCCGGTGTCCAGGAGGAGCTCGAGGCGCTCGCGAGCGGTGAGCTTGCCGGCGCTGTGCTGACGCTCGATACGCTCTTCACCTCCTCCCAGACCGGCATCGGCAAGTCGCTGCCTGAGCTCTTGGAGCTTGGGATTGATGGCCTTCTCTTCGGTATCACTCATCTTTTCGAGCTCCGGGTGTCTGGAGTGAGCTGGGCCTCAATCTTATCTGCAATACGTCCCGCGGCGGGGCCGGTGTCGGCGGTCGGTCCTCGCTGTGAAACAATGCTTGCCGTGCCGTTCTCCGGTCTGGACACCAAGGGGATTGCCCGGTCTCTATCTCAGGTCGCCGACCGGGAGAGCGATGTCGCCGACGCTTTCTTCGAGCGGCTCGAAGTAGTGGAGCTGCCACCCGCCGAGGCCGAATCCGGTGTCCGCGTCCGTTTGGAGACCGGTTTGGCCGTGCGGCTGGTGCGGGAGGGACAGACCTGGCTTGCCGTGCGCGACTCGGTCGAGCCCGACTCCTACACCCGGGCCCTGCGTCAAATTGCGCGAGCGCTACCGATGGCCGCCTATCCCGAGCCATCTTGGGAGGCCCCGCCTCACGGCGAGGTGGAGGGGATCGACGCGATAGCCGAGTTTCCCGGGGCGGTGACGCGCGAGATCCGCCAGCACCATGCCGCATTCCCCCTGCAGATGACCGTCCGGCGTCACCGGCGCTGGATTCGCATCGTTGGCACGCAGGTGGTTCCCGATGCCCAGGCCGAGGAGTTCTACAGCTGCTTGGCCGAGATGCCCTGGGGTCGGTTTGGCGCGGTCCTCGCCGACCTGGGTGATAACTCGGTCGAGCACGTCTCTCAGAGTCTCATCGCGCTCTTTCGCGCCCGGGAAGCACCCCAGACTCCAAGCAAGCGGCAGGTAGTGGTTCTCGGGCCGTCGGCGGGCGCAGTCCTGTTGCACGAGGTAGTGGCGCATGCCCTCGAAGCCGACACCCTGGTCGTCGGTGGTCGGATCGAGGCCGCCGTCGGCGTACAACTGGGCAGCGACCTGCTCAATGTGCTGGATGATCCCGGCAGTGCCCCCGCGGGTGTTCGCCGCACGGTGGATGACGAGGGAATGGTGGTCGTACGGCGATGGCTGCTGCGCGATGGACGAGTGGACCAGCCCCTGGCCGACCGTTTCTCGGCCGCGAGGTCGCCGGCTTTGGTGCCCGGAGCCGGCCGGCGCG
>JBAUDS010000043.1:0-62829 GCA_049678185.1 Thermoanaerobaculia bacterium | reverse complement strand
GACCAAACGGAAGGGATGTGGGTAAGGTGAGCGTACTGTCTTCCAGCGTGATCTCCGCCAGCTGTACGTTTTCAGCCGCGGCGGTACCAGTATTGAAGAGGGGAAGAGCGGACAAGAGTGTAGTCGTGTCAAGCAGACTTACTCCGGGCCCGCCAGCGGTAAGGACCACCGGGGATGCAATGCATTCCACAGAAACGGTCAAGAAACTCTCTGGCTTGGAGGCAAGCTTGATCGTGATCTGATTTTCATCGGCGAGCGCGACCGGTTTGACGATCATGGCCACCTGCTGATTGAAATCTCTCGGGCCGACGATCTGCACGCCGTTCAGAGAGATCGATGCGCTGCTTATGCGATTGGTTCCGTCGGCATTGCCGTTGATCACCACGATCTGGCATTCGGCGGTTCCGCAGCGCTCGAACGTCTCGGTGAATGTCTGCGGCGGTCCGGCAGCGCGAATGTATTGGTTTGGTCCAAAGATCGGCGTCATTTGTGCAACGCCAGACGACGGCAAGGTCGAGGCTGCTAGCGCCGCCACCAGTACAATCAAAGAACATTTTGCGCGCATGGGAATCTCCTTGGTCGACCGAAACGGTTTTGGATCCGAGGCGACGGCATTAGCGACCTGAGCGGACTTGATTTCAAACGCTACGCTCCCAGCCGGGTGATTGTCAACTTAGGGAAATCTCAGCTCTCCGTTGGTGGAAAGGGACTCTCCCACGGGACATCGTAGGTGTCGGTGAGCATATTCATCATGACACTGAAGAACCCTACGGCGAGGAGCTCGTCGATCTCACTATCTGAGAAGCCCTCATCTCTGAGTTGATCTTCGAAATCCCAGTCCGGATCTTCGACGCTCTTGGGCTCGAGCGATGCCCGAGAGACGATTTCGATCGCCACCGGGAACGAGGGTGGAAGATTGGCGCTGCAGGCGCCCCCGGAAAGGGCCACCAGATCGTCGTAGGTCAGCGTGGGATCGAGATTCAGCGCCGCGTGGCCGTGTAACGCGGTGCAGTACTGGTTGCCGGCAACGGTCGAGATCTTGAACAAGATCAGTTGTTTCAACAGTGCCGGGATCTCGCCTTCGATCACCGTCTCTTTTAGCATCGACCACACCCCGCGAAGAACGTGTGGGTTGTGGCCAAGGGCTTGGAGAAAGTTGAGCACCGAGGTGGTGCCCATGGTGTCCATGATCTCGTCGTAGATGGCGCGAACCTCGGGCGAGGTGTCGTCATACTCGACATGGGTGGTTCGTTTCATAGCTCTCCTCGTCTAGACCGTTTTCAAATATTCGTGCACGAAGTTGATTGCCGCCGACCCCTGTCCAACCGCCGACGCCACTCGGCGAATGACTCCGTGTCGAAGGTCACCAGCCGCAAAGATTCCTGGCACGCTCGTTTCCATCAGGAAGGGGTCTCGCTTGAGCTTCCACCCGGCGAGTCGCTCGCCATTGACCGAGAGCTCGGGTCCGGTGAGAACAAAACCGGCAGGACTCAGCGCCACTAGATCTCCCAGCATCTTCGTGTGGGGTGACGCCCCGATGAATAGGAAGATCGCCGGGGTCGCCTCCCGCCGAGTCTCGCCTGTCTCGCGATCACGAATCGTAATCTCCTCGAGACGATCACTACCGTGAACCTCGACGACCTCGGACCCCAACTGGACGTCGATGTTGTCGCGTTTTTCGATCTGTTCGATCAGGTATCTGGACATGCTCTTGGCCAAGGAGCCGCGGACCAGCATCGAGACCTGCTCAGCGTACTGCGACAGAAAGACCGCCCCCTGACCAGCCGAGTTGGCTCCACCGACCACAAAAACATGCTTGCCTTGGTAGTTGGCCGCCTCGGTTCGGGCGGCGCCGTAGTAGACGCCGGCTCCCGTCAAAGCTTTGGCTCCAGGTACATCCAGCTCTCGAACAGACACCCCGGTCGCGATGACCAGCGCTCGGCAGGCGAGCTCGGATCCATCGGCAAGAGTCACCACCCGATAGGGATCGCGGAGGCCGATGCCGACGACTTCCTGCGCGGAGAGAATCTCGGCTCCGAAGCGTGAAGCCTGCGCGGTCGCCCGCCGGGCAAGGTCGGCGCCGCTCAGCCCCTTGGGGAACCCGAGATAGTTCTCGATGTTCGCACTGGTCCCGGCCTGACCGCCCGGTGTCTCCTTTTCGATGAGGAGGGTGTGCACGCCTTCCGAGGCACCATAGACAGCCGCGGCCAACCCGGCGGGCCCGGCTCCGACAACGATCAGATCGTAGAACGGTTTGGTCGCCTGAGTCTGAAGCCCCGCCTTCTCGGCCACTTCGGTCAGGCTGGGCTCGATCAGCGTGCTGCCATCCGGGAAGAACACCACCGGCAGCTGGTAGGTCGCCTCGCTGACCTGCTCGACCAGGGCGCGCGCATCGGCGTCGCGCTCGATGTCGAGAAACTGGTAAGGAATCTGGCTGCGGGCCAGAAAATCTTTGATGCTGTGCGAGCCGGCCGACCATAATGTGCCTGCCACCCGGATCCCGTCGTAGGGGACTGTCGCCGTCGCCTCCCAGTCGCTGATCAGGTCGTCCAAGACGGGATAGAGATTCTCCTCGGCGGGTGTCCAGGGCTTCATGAGGTAATGGTCGAGCCCGACCGAGTTGATCGCGGCGATGGCCGCCTCGGTATCTGCATAGGCGGTGAGGAGCACCTTGCGTGCCTCTGGGTAGACCGTCCGCGCCGCGGCGAGAAACTCCGTGCCGCTCATCTCGGGCATCCGCTGGTCGACAAGAAAAAGCGCAATTGCGTCGTTGCGTTGCTTGAGTCGATGAACGGTCTCCAGCCCCTCGGCACCAGAGCTTGCCTTGATGATCCGGAATTCCTTGCGGTAGTGCCGTTTGAGGTCACGCTCGACCGCATTGCGCACCTGTTCTTCGTCGTCGACCGTGAAGAGGATCGGCTTTGCCATTTGTTTATGAAGCGGTGGTCGAGAATCCTAAGAGGAATCCGACAGGGCCTCGCCCTCCTCGCCAGTGGTTGATGACGGGTCGCTGAGTGGCAGTTTGACCATAAAACGGGTGGCCCCCGGCTTCGAGTCGACCGAGATATGCCCCCTGTGCTTCTCCACGACGATGCCGTGGCTGATATTGAGTCCCAGACCCGTGCCCTCGCCTGGGGCTTTCGTCGTGTAGAAGGGATCGAATACCTTCTCCTGAACCTCGATCGGCATCCCGGGTCCGCTGTCGGAAACCTCGACGACAACCCAACTGTCGTCCTGGTACGTCTTCAGCGCGAGTGTGCCCTTGCCGTCCATCGCGCTGATCGCGTTGTCGATGAGGTTGGTCCACACCTGGTTGAGCTCACTGCCGTAGCCCTGAATGCGTGGCAGATCCTCCGCGTAGTCGAGATGGACGGTGATCCCGTCTCGAAGCCTGCTGCTCAGCATGACGAGAGTGTCGTCCAGCCCCTCGCGCACGTCGACCGACTGGATGGGGGCCCGATCCATATAGGAGTACCCTTTGAGGGCCTTGACGATCTCCGCGATGCGTCGGGCCCCGTGACCGATCTCCTCGAGCAGGGTGTAAGCCGTGAACTTGCTGGAAAAGTAGTCGATCACGATCGGAGTCACCGATTGATCGAAGCTTTTTGTCAGATCCTCGAGCTCGGCAGCACACAGCCCCATGGTCACGAGTGTCGAGGCGTGCTCCCATGGCTCTTCGATGCCGATCTGGTCGAGCCAGTCTTCCACTTCTTGTTCTAGATCGCTGCGGGCGATGGGATCGAGCGAGCTGGGCTTCTTCGCCCGTTCCTCGGCCTCTTTTTCGAGCTGCGCGATGAGAGCGTGCTGCGTGCTCGCAAGACCCGCTGCGCCGAGCGCGAACTGAGCGCGCTCGAGTCGGGCTATCGACGATCTGAGCTGCTCTGCTCCTTGTCCGGCTATGGCCGCCGGGTTGTTGAGCTCGTGAGCCATGCCTGCGCTCAGCCGGCCCAGAGTCGCAAGCCGCTCGCTCTGGCGCAACATGACTTCCTGCTGGAGGTAGGCCAGCTCGAGATCCCGAAGCTTTTGTTGCTCCCAGAGCATGTGTACCTTGCGGTGGAAGAAGCCGCACACCATCGCCAGGCACTTGACATCGAGCTCGGTGAAGGGCTGGCGACGCCTGCAGAATAGATAGAGAGCCTGAGTCTTGCCATCCTCGACCAGCGCGTTCACCGAGATCTGCTCGAGATCGTCCTTCTGAAAATGTGTGGGGAGTTGCTCCAGAGCCTCACTCATCGATTCGCCGGCCAGGATGCGTGTCTTGCGGTCATGCCACAACTCGACCTCGAGACTCGACAGGGCGGCGGGGTATGTGCGCATCACATCCGCGCTACCTCGATAGCCGTCGACCACAATGGCTGTCGGCTCCGGCCCATCGGCCTCCTCGGGATCTCCGTCAAAACAGAGGTAGCGCCAGGAGAAGACATCCGCGATGTATTTGAGCCGGCGGGCCAGAACCTCGCCGACAGACTCGATATCGCTCGCCGCGTTGATCACGCCGGTCAGCTCGAAGAGCGCCTCGTACCGTGACACTTTCGAGAGGAGATCCTGCGTCGAGGATTGCGAGCTTGCCGGGTGGTCGTTCATCGAGATCTTCCCAAAGGACTTTTCAGCTCGGTATCGCCCGTCGAGTGACAGGGGAGACCCCGAACTGTCTCTTGAAGGCCCTCGAGAAGTGGCTCCGGCTGGAGAAACCCACCCTCCGGGCGACGGTCTTCATCGGCAAGCCGTCGCCCTGCTCGAGAAGTTTCCAGGCACGCTCCAGCCGAATTCGACGCACCATGCTCATCGGAGGCAGGCCGAAAGCGCTCGCAAAGGTTTCGGCAAAGGCCGATCGGCTCATCGACGCCACTTCGGCCAACGACTCCACAGTGTGCGGATCTGCCGGCTCCTGAAGGATGCGGTCGAGTGCCCGCGCCAAGCGCTCGTCTTCCAGAGCTGCCAACCAGGGCAATGAGCAGGTGTCGGTCTCACACAGACGACGAAAGAGATGGACGACGCACTGACTCATGAGAGCCGCTTTCATCGCATCGCTTCCCGGTCCGGCATCGGTTTGCTCGGCCAGAATGTCCTTGAAGGCGGAGCGGACTTGTGGAATGTCGGAGAGGTCCTCCACAATGACGTCCTCGAGCTTGTCGAACAACCCGAGAGCCGCTCCGTAGCGGACCTTCACCAATCCACAGGCGACGATCATTTGCGGCGGCTCGGCCGACTCGGTCGATATCACCGGGGCACTCGGCAGGGTCTCCGCATCCGGGTCGATGATGCATTCCTTGACGATCTCGCCTCCCGGCTCGAGCGAGTGCTGCGCCCCTTTTGGCACCACCGCCAGCGAGCAGAGCTCGAGTGGCTGAACAGTGCCGGCCGCCGAGCGCACGAAACCGGAACCGGCCAGGACGAAATGAATCATCACCCTCGGCGACCCCGGCAGTTGGAGCCTGCTTCGAGGGCTCACCTCGCACAGCGAGAACGGCTCGACATCAATATCGAGGTTTGAAAGCAGCTTGTCGAGCAACACTCGAGCATGGTACTCTGCTGGAAATCCTTACGCAATAGCGTCCGGACAAAAAAGCACACCTTGCGGATCACTTGACACGCGAGGTGGGCCACACTTCCTGAGTGGGAAGCCGACAATCGGCTCCCAAAAGCGACAGGGAAACCATAGAGGAGGCAGGAAGAATGAAAACCACAACCGCAATCGCAGTCGTGACCATCGCACTCGCGGGCCTCGTAGGAACAGGAGCCCAAGCGCAGCTTCCCGACCCGGGCATGAAGATCGACCCCGCGCGCACCGCGGTGGTCATCACCGATCCCCAGAACGACTTTCTCAGTCCCGAGGGAGTCACCTGGGGTCTGGTCGGCGCCAGCGTGACCGCCAACAAGACCGTCGAGAACATCGAGAGTCTGATCATAACGGCCAAGGGTGCCGGCATGCCGGTCTTGATTTCTCCTCACTACTACTATCCGACCGATGATGGTTGGCAGTTCGGCGGGGCGGTCGAGACCATGATGCACGCGGTCAACATGTTCGACCGGACCGGTGCTCTGACGACAGAAGGCTTCAAGGGCTCTGGTGCCGACTGGCTCGAGCGTTACAAGCCCCTGATCGAAGACGGCAAGACGGTGGTGGTGAGCCCCCACAAGGTCTACGGACCCGAAACCAACGACCTGGTCCTCCAGCTTCGCAAGCGCGGCATAGACAAGGTCATTCTGGGTGGGATGTCGGCCAACCTCTGCACCGAATCACATCTTCGCGAGCTGCTCGAGCAGGGTTTCGAGGTTGCGGTGGTAACCGACGCTACCGCCGCCGCCCAGACGCCCGAGATCGACGGCTACGCCGCTGCCCTCACCAACTTCCGATTCCTGGCCAACGCCAACTGGTCGACGGCCGAGGCCACCAGTAACATCAAGGCGGCTTCAAAAGGCGCAGCGGACTCCGAGTAAACCAAGAGTCCAAGGGGTCCATCAGACCCTGAGCGAATACCAAGACGGGCGGGGTTGCTCTTTACCCCGCCCGTTCTCTGGTAGATCCTCGGCTCGAATGTTGGGGCGATCCATCCCCATGTTCTCATCCTCGCCGCGATAGCATCGTGGTCCCTTGAGTCGAATCGAGACGTCACCTCCGCGTGCGAGACCTTTGCGCACCTGGCCGGTCCACTTCTGGCTCGGCCTGGCGTTGATGACCGCAAGCTGGGGGCTCAACTGGGGCCTTGCCGGTCTGCGCACCCACCTGCTGTTCTTTCCTCTTTGGCTGGGGCTTATCCTGACGATCGACGGCCTTGTACTGCGACGCTCGGGGAGCTCGCTGCTGACCCGTTCTCGCCGTGACTTCATCCGGTTGTTCTTCGCCTCGGCAGTGGTCTGGTGGCTCTTCGAAGCACTCAATCTGAGACTCGGGAACTGGATCTACCTCGGCGTCGACCAGATGAGCAGGCTCACCTACGTCCTGGCCTCCACCGTCGCCTACTCGACGGTGATTCCGGCGGTCTTCGAGATGGCCGAGTTGATCGGCACCTTTCGCTGGACCGAGCGCTTCGAGGACACCAGACCCCTGGCGGTGCAACCGGGATTTCGCTACCGCCTGGCGCTGGTGGGTCTCGCGATGATGGCTCTCCTTCTCATCTGGCCGCGCTGGTTCTTCCCGCTGACCTGGATATCGCTGATTTTTCTGCTCGACCCGCTCGCCCATCGGCTTGGACGGCCATCGTTGCTCGGCCTCCTGGAGGAAGGCCAGAGACGCCCGCTGGTGCTGCTGGCCCTGGGGGCGCTGGCTTGCGGCTTCTTCTGGGAGATGTGGAATATCCACTCCTATCCAAAATGGATCTATGACATCCCGATTTTCGGGTACGCACGGGTATTCGAGATGCCACTCCTCGGATACCTGGGTTATATCCCTTTTGGACTCGAGCTCTATCCGATGACCCATCTGCTTTTGAATCCGCCACCCGCGGTCAAGCTCTAGTCGACAGCGCGCTTCAGAAAGGAAAGGCTTACACTTCCACACCATGAGAGTCGCTGTCGTAGGGGCCGGCGGGGTTGGAGGCTATTTTGGGGGACGCCTGGCAGTGGCCGGCGAGGAAGTGACCTTTATCGCCCGTGGCGAGCATCTGCAAGCCCTCCGGGAGGACGGGCTGAGGGTGTGGAAAGCGTCGAAGGAGACTTCGCGGTGCACCCGGTTGCCGCCACCGACCGACCTGTCGAGGTGGGTCCGGTCGAGGCCGTGCTGGTCGCGGTCAAATCGTGGCAGCTCCCGGAAGCGGCGGCTGCGGCGAAGCCACTGGTAGGGGTCGAGACCGTCGTGCTCCCTCTCCTCAACGGGGTGGAAGCCGCCACGCAGTTGAGCGAGACCATGGGCCGGGAGCATGTGCTGGGAGGACTTTGCCGGATCATCGCCGAGAAGGTGGGCCCGGGCCATATCCGACACGCCGGGGCGGAGCCCTACGTGGCCCTGGGCGAGCTGGACAATCGGCGGAGCGAGCGGGCGGAGCGGTTACGGAGCGCTCTTGCCAGCGCCGGTGTCCGAGTCGAGATCCCGGCCGACATCCACGTCGCCCTGTGGGAAAAGTTTCTGCTCATCGCCTCGGTGAGTGGGGTGGGTGCTGTGACTCGCGCACCCGTGGGCGTGTTGCGGAGCCTGCCCGAGACCCGAGACCTCATCACGCAGGCAATGCGCGAGATCCTGGCGGTGGCTCGAGCCCGGGGAGTGGACCTGGCCGCCGAGAGCGTCGATCGAACTCTGGACTTCATCGACGGGTTGCCACCGGAGGGCACGGCTTCGATGCAGCGCGACATCGTCGAGGGCCGACCCTCGGAGCTCGAGGCGCAAAACGGCGCGGTCGTGCGGCTGGGGCGGGAGGCGGGAGTCGATACCCCCGTCCATGCATTTCTCTATTCGAGCCTGCTGCCGATGGAACGGGCGGCGCGAGGAGAGGCAGAGTGAGATACCTCGATTCTTGCCACCGTCCGGCCCACCCGCTGTAGAATGGAGCTCAACCTCCAAAAGTTGTCTACCCAAGGAGAACCGATTTGATCGGCCGGACACTGTCCCATTTCCGGATCACCGCCAAGCTCGGCCAAGGTGGCATGGGTGAGGTCTATTTAGCCGAAGACACCGAGCTCGATCGCAAGGTCGCCCTCAAGATCCTGCCCCAGGAGATGGCCGAAGACCCGGAGCGGTTGGAGCGGTTCCGCCGCGAGGCCAAGGCGGTGGCGGCTCTCAACCATCCGAATATCGTCGCGATCTACAGCGTCGAGGAGGCCGAAGACCGGCGCTTTCTCATCATGGAGCTGGTGGAGGGCGAGAGTCTCGACCGGGTGCTGCCAACGGAGGGGCTCCCACTGGCAAAGGTCTTCGACATCGCCATTCCGATGGCAGACGCTCTGGCCTTCGCCCACGAGAAGGGCATCGTCCACCGGGACCTCAAGCCCGCCAACGTCATGGTGCCACCGGACGGGCAGGTCAAGGTGCTGGATTTCGGTCTGGCCAAGCTTGCTGTCGATTCCCCATCCCCCACCGGGGGTGCGGTCACGGAAGCGGCAACCCTCACCGGCGAGGGCAAGGTGATGGGCACCGCCCCCTACATGTCGCCCGAGCAGCTCCAGGGCAAGACCGTCGATCGGCGCTCCGACATCTTCTCGCTCGGCATCATGATCTACGAGATGGTCACCGGCCGGCGCCCTTTCCAGGGTGAAAGCGGTATCGATCTGGCGTCGAGCATTCTCAAAGACACACCCTCGTCGGTGACCGAGGTGCGGGGCGATCTGCCAAGACACCTGGGGCGGATCATCGCGCACTGTCTCGAAAAGGACCCCGAGCGCCGGTTTCAGTCGGCCAAGGATGTTCGCAACGAGCTCGAGAGCCTCCGAGACGAGGTCAGCTCAGACTCGGTGACCGCGGTTGGCGACACCGAGCCGGGCCAGTCGACAGTCGCGTCTGCGGTCGGAGCGACTTCCGACGTGCACTCGGGCTCGACCGGCGCGGTTCCCTCCGGGCCGCTGCCCCAGCCAGGGGCCTCACGCAAGGGCCTGTGGGTTGGACTAGCCGCCCTCCTGGCGCTCGTCTCCCTTGGCGCCTGGTGGCTGGGACGTGAGTCTCAGGTGTCCACCGCCGGTGGGGTCGCGGAAGAGACTACTCAGCCGAGCGCCGAGGAGGGTGCTACGACGGAAGCTCACCCCTCCTCCGTCGCGGTGCTCCCCCTGGCCGATTTGAGCGCGGAGAAGGACCAGGAGTATTTCGCCGACGGCATGACCGAGGAGCTTCTGCAAGCCCTGGGCAAGATCGAGGGACTCAAGGTGCCCTCACGAACGGCGGTCTTTGCGCTCAAGGGCAAGGAGCTCGACATCCAGCAGGTGGGTGAGCGCCTCGGTGTCGAGACCGTGCTCGAGGGCAGCGTGCGCAAAGCCGGCAACCGGCTGCGCATCTCGACCCAGCTGGTCGAGGTCAGCAGCGGTTTCAAGTTGTGGTCCGAAACCTACGATCGGGAGTTGGAGGATGTCTTTGCGGTCCAGGACGAGATCGCCGGCAGCATCGCGGACGCGCTGCGATTGACTCTGTCCCCGGCAGGCGAACGCGCCTCCGAGCTCGGTGGCACTGCCAACAGCGAAGCCTACGATTTCTATCTTCGCGGTCAGCAGTACCGCGAACGGGGTACACCCGAGGCCAGGGAGTATTCCCGCCAGATGTACGAGCGGGCCGTGGCGCTCGATCCCGGCTATGCCCTGGCCTGGGTGGGTCTGGCCAATGCCCATTCGACGCTCTACCACGTAGGTGGAGCCGACCCGGCCGATCTGGAAGGTGCCAACCAGGCGAGCGCCAAGGCTCTGGCGCTGGCCCCCGACCTCGCGCACGCGCACGCTGCCCGCGCCGTCTACTTCGAGCGGGCCAACGAGCTCGAGGCAGCGGAGGGCGAGTTCCAGCAGGCCGTCCGCCTCGATCCCAAGAGCGCTCAAATCCACTACTCCTACGGGGCCCTGTTGTACAGACAGGGTGAGCTGACGAGAACGGTGGAGCTGTGGGAGAAGTCGACAGAGCTGGATCCAGACAATCGAGGCGCGATCACGATCCTGCCGCAGCTCTACATCAGCCTGGGCCGTGAAGAAGACGCTATGAAGGCCTACGAACGAGTGGTGGAGTGGGCGACTCGGCATCTGGAGCTCTACCCCGATGACATGCATGTTCGCCTCACGGCGGCGTCTGGGCTGGTGGCTCTGGGCAAGCGCGACCAGGCCTTCGAATGGATCGAGCCGGTGCTCGATAGCGCCGCTGGCGATCCTCTGAGGCTCTACAACATCGCCTGCTTCTACTCCCTGGCCGGGGAGGTCGACCAGGCCATCGACTTTCTCGAGAGAGCGGCGGCAAGCGGCAAGGCCGACGTCGAGTGGTTGCGCCAAGACAGCGACCTCGACAACCTCCGCGACGATCCCCGCTTCCAGGAGCTGGTGGAGCGCATGGAGGCCAGAGGTTAACCAGATTACCGACGGGGCGATCCCCTGGATAGAGCGCGGCCGGGCCGAGCACGACACCCTCGTCGCCTGGACCCGGGCCTTCTGCGAGCAGCAGAACATCATCGCCGATGAGCGGATCCGCGAGACCATGGAAAGACTCGGCCTGCCTTGAGGGGAGATGTCATGTCTTTTTCAGACGGAATTCGAAGCCTCTTTTGTTACGCGATCGTGCTGACCGCGATGATCGCGTCTCCTCGACCGAGTAGAGCGCAGGAAGGCCGAGTGGCCGGTGACTACGAGGACCTCGTTTCACTGTTTCAAGATTGGCGCGAGTTCGAAAAACCGCCGATGCTGAACGGCGCGCCCGACTACACGGCAGCAAGACTTGCCACGGCTCACCGAGAGCTGGCCGATTATCGAGCCCGCCTGAACGCCATCGATCCGAGTGAGTGGCCGATCGAGCAACAGGTCGATTGGCATATCGTGCGCGCCGAAATGAACGGCTTCGACTTCAACTATCGGGTGCTCAGGCCCTGGGAGCGTGATCCGGCGTTCTATCAGTCGGTGTGGACCGAGAAGAGTGACGTACCGGCGCACGAGGGACCGACCCATCACGCGGTCCTGGAGCTCTGGACCTATGACTTTCCGCTGTCCGCCGATGAGGAGCAACGCCTGATCCGCGACCTGCGTGTCATTCCGCCACTCATGAAGCAGGCACAGGGAAACCTGACGGGGGACGCGCGCGACCTTTGGATAGCCGGGATCAGAAACATCAAGGACGAGCGGGCGAATCTGGATCTTATCGTCGAGAAAGCAGGTGTCGTCGGGAGCGACGAGCTAAAGAGAGCGCTCGAGGCGGCGAGAGTGTCGACGGACGAGCTCGTGACCTGGCTCGAAGAGCAGGCACCGTCCAAGACCGGACCATCCGGCATCGGCAAGGACAACTACACCTGGTATCTGCAAAACGTCCATCTCGTACCGATGACCTGGGAAGATGAAGTCCGTTTGCTCAAACGCGAGCTCGACCGCGCATGGTCGAGCCTGAAGCTCGAAGAACAACGCAACCGGGAATTGCCGCAGCTCGTCGCCGCTTCGACGCCGGAGGAATACGACCGCCGGGCCGACAAAGCTGCGACCAAGCTCATGGAATTTCTCGAGGAACAGGAGATCCTGACCGTCAAGGACTATATGGAGCCCGCTCTGCGGGAGCAGCTTGGACGCTTTGTTCCCGAGGAAGAGAGGCATTTCTTCTCGATCGGTGCGCACTACGATCCACTGCCGCTCTATACACACTTCTATCACTGGTTCGAGCTGGCACAGATGGACAACGAGCCGCATGAGAGCCCTATCCGACGCGGTCCTCTGCTCTACAACATCTTCGACAGCCGCAACGAAGGCACCGCAACCGGCGTCGAAGAGATGTTCATGCATGCCGGTCTCTACGACGACTCTCCGCGGTCGCGCGAGATTGTCTGGATCATGCTCGCGCAGCGCGCGGCCCGCGGTCTGGGCTCGCTCTATGCGCACGCCAACGAAATGACCATGGCGGAGGCGGGGATGGTCCACGTCGAATGGACACCGCGAGGCTGGATGAGCGCGGAGCTCGACCTACTCGCGTTTGAACAGCAGCTCTATCTGCGCCAGCCGGGTTACGGCACGAGCTATGTCACAGGAAAATATCTGCTCGAACAGCTGCTGGGCGAGTACAGCAAGATCCTCGAAGAGCGGGGCGAGGAATTCATCATGGCCGATTTCTTCGACCAGCTCAACGAGGCCGGCAGCATCCCGATCTCACTGGTGCGCTGGCAAATGACCGGCCGCGACGTCGAGATCGAGATGATGATGGCGAAGGACTGACTTCAGCTTGTTGGATCCGAGGCGAGGCGGAACCCATAGTCGCTGTAGCGCATGTGCGGCGGCAGGGAGGAGCGGTGCGAGCAAGAGCTGACTTTGACCTTGTGCCGCCAGGCGCCGCCGCGCGAAGAGCGTCGCTTGCCTTCAGCGGGCCCCTTCGGGTCCCGGACCGGCGACACCGAGTAGTAGCCCGGATCGAACCAGTCTGAGCACCACTCATGGACGTTCTCGCCGAGACCCAGAAAGCCCCGGGGATGAAGGGAAGGATAGGCTTCGACCGGCTCGGGGCCGTTCAGCCAGCGATGTTCGTAATCGGGTAGAGACTCCGGCGGCTCGTCACCCCAGGGGTAGATCACGTCGCGGCCCGCCTTGGCGGCGCATTCCCATTCAGCCTCGGTGGGGAGTCTCACCGGCTCGTTCCACTCGGCTTCGAACCAGCGACAGTAGGCGATCGCGTCCTCCCAGGAAGGGCCGACTGCCGGCATCCTGGGATCTCTGAACTCCGGCTCGTTCCAGAAGGGTGGCGCTTCGTGGTCGGCAGCGTCCAGAAAACGCTGATATTCCTCACGCGTGACCTGAGCCCGCGCCAGGCGGAAGGGAGAGACGATCACCCGGTGCCTTGGGTTCTCCTCCTCTCGCGGACCACCGCCCATCCAGAGCTCTCCACCAGCAACATCGATCCAGTAACCCTCCGCGGTCGGCATTCAGAGGCAAGGATAACCGTCTCGGATCGACTTTGAGTATCCTTCTTGCCAGAGACCGTGCAATTGCCTACCTCTGTTGGGGACTGTTGCTATCTTTTTGGGAGAACAAGGATGATCAACAGATCAAGCCAAAGCATCTGCATCCTGCTAGTACTGCTGGTGACGTCGGTCGCGTTTGTGGGACCCTTGTATGGAGAGCAGAAGCGTCCCAACGTGGTCTTGATCGTCGTCGACGATCTTCGCTTTGATGAGATCGGTGTGGGTGGACACCCCTACCTGGAGACACCCAACATCGACCGGCTGGCGACCGAGGGTGCGGTGTTTACGAGCGCCTATCACTCGACTCCGTTGTGCTCACCCAACCGTGCCAGCATACTCACGGGTCAGTACGTCTCCCGCCACGGTATTCTGGACAACACCTCCCGCAGCCACGCCAGCCATCGGCTGGATCTGTTCCCTAAAGAGCTGCAAGAGGCCGGTTACTCCACGGCCCATGTGGGTAAGTGGCATATGGGCAACGACCCCACGCCACGGCCTGGTTACGACTATTGGGTGAGTTTTGCCGGACAAGGCAAGACCAACGACCCCGATCTCTACGAAGACGGAGGCCTGCACCCGGTGGAGGGATACATCACGGATATCTTCACCGACCGCGCTATCGATTTCATCACGAAATCCGACGGCCGCCCTTTCTTCCTCTATATCGGCCACAAGGCGGTGCACCCGGAAGCAAAACAGTTGGATGACGGCACTGTCGACCTCAGCGTGCCGCGCGAATTCATCCCCGCCGAGCGCCACAAGGGTCGCTACGACGGCAAGGTCGTAGAACGCCGACCCAACTACGGGTTCTCCGAGGAGGAGCGCCTGACCAAACCAGTCATCAAGGAGGCTTTGGACATCCGTCACGAGCTCGAAAAGGACGAGGATTGGGCACGCGAGATCGATCCAGGAATCTCGGAAACCACGATCCAGCGCCGCGCGGAAATGATGCTCGCCGTCGACGAGGGCGTAGGCCGGATCCTCGACACGCTCGGAGAGATAGGCGAGTTGGATAACACCCTCATCATCTTTACCAGTGAAAACGGCTATTTCTACGGCGAGCACGGTCTGGCCGTCGAACGCCGACTGCCCTACGAGGAGTCGGTTCGGACACCTCTGCTGATGCGCTACCCACAGCTTGTCGAGCCCGGCACGATTGTGGACAGCCTCGTCACATCGATCGACCTCGCCCCCACAGTGTTGGATGTCACGGGCACCGAGATCCCCGAGCACGTTCAAGGCAAGTCTCTGACTCCTCTGCTGGGCGGCCTGGCGGAAAAGGTCCAAGACTCCATCCTGATCGAGTTCTACAGCCATGAGAATCCATTTCCCTGGACCGCCAAACTGGACTACCGCATCGTGCGCAAAGGCAAGTACAAGTACATCCGTTGGATCCGGTTCGAAGACGAGGCCGAGCTCTACGACCTGGAAACGGACCCTTACGAGCTGAACAACTTGGTCAAGAACCCGGCCATGGCCGCCATTGTCGAGGATTTGGAGAAAGACATGAGGCGCCTCGTGCTCGAGTCGCTGGGATTGGACGGCTGACGGGACTGCTGATTTCTCACAGAGAACCGAAGCGGTTTCCCTTACAATCCGAGCCACCGTGAATCGCTTTGTCCCCCGCGTCTCCCTTTTCCTATTTGGATCGGGTTTCTGTGCCCTGGTCTACCAGATGGGCTGGCTGCGGATGCTGCGGCTCGTATTCGGCTCGTCCACCAACGCCACCGCGGCGGTACTGGCCATCTTTATGGGCGGTCTCGGGTTGGGCGGTTACTTGCTGGGCCGGCGTGCCGAGCACACGGAGAATCCCCTCGACTTCTATGCTCGGCTCGAGCTCGGGATCTCGTTGGCCGCGGCTGCCAGTCCCATTCTCATCGCCGCCGTTCGCGCTCTCTACGTTGCCGTAGGGGGCACGCAAGCGCTGGGTCTGGTCGGCGGAACTGGTCTTCGTCTCCTCCTGGCGGGGTTTGTATTAGGGCTCCCCACTTTCCTTATGGGTGGAACCCTGCCGGCGGCGGTGCGATCCATCACGCGTGAGGCGGACCAAAGCCGCCATTCGGTCGGCTGGCTCTACGCGGTCAACACTCTCGGAGCGGTGACCGGTGCCATTGTCACCACTTTTGTGCTCATCGAGGTGGTGGGCATTCAGCGCACCATCTGGCTGGCCGCTCTCCTCAACCTCTTGATTGCGCTCTGGGCCAGATCCACCGCCCGCGACCAGGGTTCGGTGGAGCCGTTGACCGGAGAGTCGACGGATCCTGGCGCCGAGAAAGACCAGGCGGACGATCGACGTTCGAGGGTTCGTCTGGTCCTTGTTGCAGCCGGCGTCGTGGGCTTCGTCTTCTTCCTCATGGAGCTGGTCTGGTACCGGATGCTGTCACCGATTCTGGGTGGCTCGACCTACACGTTTGGCGTCATCCTCATTGTGGCTCTGTTTGGAATCGGGGCAGGGGGATTGCTCTATGCACTCCTGCGCGAGGTACGGCGGCCGACTCTCCGCCACTTCTCGATGACCTGCATCCTCGAGGCCCTGTGTATCGCGGTGCCGTTTGCCCTCGGCGACCTGGTTGCACTGCTTGCCCTTCAGATGCAAGGTCTTCAGGCCGGGGGATTCACCTTTCTGGCTCTGGGTTGGACCGCGGTCAGTCTGGTAGTCGTGTTTCCCGCCTCCCTGATTGCCGGCTATCAGTTCCCGTTGCTGGTGGCGCTGTTGGGCAGCGGGCGCAAAGGGGTATCACGGGAGGTGGGTCTGGCCTACGCCTGGAATACCGCGGGAGCGATCCTGGGCTCGGTTGCCGGCGGTTTTGGCCTCATACCCCTGATGTCGGCGCCGACCGTGTGGCGAGTCTGCATTTGGCTGCTCCTCGGGCTCGGCCTTGTATTTCTGTTTCAGGATAGGAACCTGGAGATCGCACCTGGTCGACGAGGCCTCATCGGCGCCGTGGGTGTCGTCGCTTTGCTGCTCTCGCTGGCCACCGGACCCACCGCTTTCTGGCGACACGGGAGCATCGGTGTCGGGCGCGTGACAGTCACACCTAAGAACCCCAACGAGTTTCACGATGTCCGAAACTTCCACCGCCGCTTGGTGGAGTGGGAGGCCGACGGCCGTGAGAGCAGCGTCGCCCTCGTGCGCGCGGACGGCTACGCCTTCTACATCAACGGCAAATCCGACGGTAGTGCCCGTGGCGATGCCGCCACTCAAGTCATGAGCGGCCTGGTGGGCGCCACTCTCCATCCCGAGCCACGTACCAGCCTGGTGATCGGTCTGGGCACCGGCAGCAGCGCCGGCTGGCTGGCGGATCTGCCGACGATGGAGAGGGTGGATGTGGTGGAGCTCGAACCCGTGATCGAGGATGTGGCCAGAGCCTGTGCGCCAGTCAATCGCGGTGTGATGGACCGGGACGATGTCGAGGTCATCATTGCCGACGGCCGGGAGTTTCTACTTACTTCTGACGAGACCTACGACGTCATCTTCTCCGAGCCGTCTAATCCCTATCGCGTCGGAATCTCGAGTCTGTTCACCCGAGAGTTCTACCAGGCTGCCGATCGCGCGCTGAGCCAGAATGGTGTCCTCGTCCAGTGGTTACAGGCCTATGAAGTGGACGCGCAGGTCGTGCGCACGGTCTATGCGACTCTGGGATCTGTCTTTCCGTATGTGGAGACCTGGCAGGTCCAGGACAAAGACCTGCTACTGCTGGCCGCCAAGGAACCGATCCAACACGATGTCGCAAGGATCCGGTCTCGCGTAGCCGACCGGCCTCTCGCGGCCGCGCTCAGCAACGCCTGGGGTGTGGGTGGGGTGGAGGGCTTCTATGCCGGCTTTGTCGCCTCACACCTGTTTGCCAAAGCGGTCGCGGTGCAGGAGGGCGAGCAGATCAACACCGACGATCGCCCCACCATCGAGTTCGGCTTCGCCCGGCACCTCGGACGGAGGGGATCCTTCAATATCGAGCAAATCCGCTCGCTGGCTCAAATGAGGGGTGAGGACCTACCACCAACCATCAACGGCTCGGTTGACTGGAAGCGGGTCGAGGATCTTCGGGAAGCCCGTCTGATCTACTTCGGAGCCCATACCCCGGCGGTTCAGGACGAGGATCCGGGACGCTCTGCGCGATCAGCGGCTCGATCAGCCTACTCACGAGGAATGCTCGCCGAAGCCGGACGGCACTGGTCCGGTCAGGAGAAAGAGCCTCTCGTTCGAGCAGATCTACTGATGGTGGGCGAGTCCCTGGCCGAGATGGGGGACGAACGCCTGCCGGAGATTGTCGAGCGCCTGCGGCCACTGCAAGCGACCGAGGCGGAGGCGATCTTGGCTCGCTGGTACCACAGCCGGGGAGAGGCAACCGAGGCGACAGGTCATCTGATATCGGCTTTCACTTCCTACCGCACCGACCCCTGGCCCTTTGGACCGCTCATGATTCGCGCCCTCGGGCTCGCCCAAGAAATCGCGCGGGAAGATCCCGAGTCGGGCTATCGTCTGTTCGAGGCGCTGGCGGAGCCATTCACCTTGCGCCTGCGCGACGAGAAGAGAGTCTTCGCCCGCGGCGAGCTCGCCCGTCTGGTCGATTTTCCTGGTCTCTGTGTTTCAGCTTTCGACGCGCTCGAACCATTCTTCCCTTGGACGGAGCCTTTCTTGCGGCTACGCCTGGAGTGCTACGCCCAAACAGGTCACCACCTGGCGGCACGGGCCGGTCGGCAGCTCGAGGAGTTCTACGCCGACGGCGAGTCTCAGATGTGGTGGGGCTTGCTGCCGGAGACGGAAGTGCAGGTACCGGCCCTGGAGCCACCCACGATGCCCGTAACCGATCGTCGTGATCGGTGAGGGATCAGGCCGCGAGAGGCTCTTCTTCCTCACCGGTGAGCTCGGGCCGATTACCCGCTTCGATCTCGCGGTGCTCGCTGACGATGCCGCGGACGAGGAAGATCCAACCGGCGACAAAGAGGATGTTCACCAGAGCGAAACCGCGCGCATCGAGGTGAAGGAGTGAGGTGCCGACAAAAACCACTATCGCCGAGGCCACATCGCCGACCCGCTGGAAGAAGCTGTCGATCGCCTGCTTCGCCTTGTACTTGACGTCACGGGAGGTCGGCAGGAAGAGCATCTGCAGTGTCGTCTTGTTGATCGAGTAGTCCGAGGCGTTTTCGACGGTCTTGCCGATGCGCACGAACTTGAGAATCGGCAGCATAAAGACGAGCCCATAGGTGCCCAGGGCTATGATCGGCAGCCAGTAGAGGCCTGCTCTGATACCGCCGATCTTGATCAGTCGACCGACCACAAAGAGCTGTAGAAACATACCCAGGAGGTTCATCCAGCGATAGAAGCTGGCGTAGAAGCTACCGATGGTCGACTGGACGAACTCGGCCTGCACGTCCTCCGCTTGTGGATCGCCGAGATCGCGATCTCCGAAGTGCAGATTTGTCCCGGCCGCCGTGGCTTCGGAGACCGCCTGCTCGACCTGCTGCGCACCAGAATCCTGTACCAGCTGGCCGAGGATGTACTCACCGGTGGTGTTGACCAGGTTGAGCACGAGAACAAGCAGGGCGATGTACCAAAGATACTTGTGCTCTCTCACCACACCAAAGGCCAGCTTTTCTCTCTCCTTGCGCGCCTTGCGCTCCCCCAACCAGGACTCGAGAGATTGCTGGCCCACCCGTATTTGCTGCCGGCCCCACACCTTGAGCGAGATCATGTTGGTGATGACGATGCACCCACCGAGCAGAGCCGCCGCCACCAGAAGCATCTCGTAGACGTTGATGACCTTCATCAACCGGTCGGAAATATCGGCTCCGACAAAGGCCCCCAACATGCCACCGAAACCGACGAGTGGAAATAGGCGCTTACCGGCCTCGTTGCTATAGACGTCATTGGCGTACGACCAGAACTGAGCCACCACCATCACACTGAAGATACCCACCCAGACAAAGAAGGCGTACCCCAGGTAGGGAACCCCCAACCGGCTCAGGATCCAGAAGGCGACCAGGCAGGCCATAAATACCAACGTGACTACGGTGATGAGCCGCGTCCGCTCGTAGCGAGACACCAGCTTGGCGTAGCCCTGGACAAGGAAATAGAGGAGGACGGCCATGACGGCCGAGAGATAGCTCTTGGCCACGGCACCGCCCTGTTGAAGGATCAGCGCCTCGCGCACCGGCCGCATCAGATAGTAGGCGGCCAGCAGCAGAAAGACGAGAAAGGCCATGGCGAGGGTAATGCCACCCTCGCCGGCGTGCACCTCGGTAAAGATCCCGAGGAAACGCTCCACTGGATTGCGTTGATCGCTTTGTTCGCTCACGCTGGAACCGAACCGATTCTAGGACAATTTCGCGCCGGCCACCAACATTCTTTGAAAAGCAAATCGAGCCCGCTCCCTGCTAAACTCCAGCTACAGTCGAAAGCCGTCGAAACCTCCAAGGGGCATCGAAAATGGATACCGAGGGTGGACAGCAGAGCGAGACCGTCGTAGTCGACATCGCCGGCAAGGTAACGATCGGCTACGATGCCAAGATGCGTGACGCCATCGCCGAGGCGCGGGAGGCGGGCGCAAGAAATATCCTACTGAACATGAGAGGTGTTACCAGACTCGACTCCTCGGGTATCGGCGAGCTGGTGGCGGCGCACGCCAGCGTCACCAATGCCGGCGGCCGACTGTTGTTGGTGGGGCTTCCCAACAAGGTGGCCACCGTGCTCCAGATCACCAACCTGCTCGGGATCCTCGAGCTCTTCGATGACATCGACGAGGCCATCGCGGCACTCGAAAGCGAATCGGACTAGAAAGGACGGCATATGAAGCGACGCGACGCTCTCAAGCTCGGTACCGCCGCGGCTGCCGGCCTCGTGGCCAAGGGGGTGATGGCCGAGACACCGCGGGAGATGCCCAAACTGCCAAGCAACCCCGCTACCCCCGAGGCGATGCCCACC
Source organism: Thermoanaerobaculia bacterium (assembly GCA_049678185.1). GTDB lineage: Bacteria > Acidobacteriota > Thermoanaerobaculia > Multivoradales > JAHEKO01 > M0029. The sequence continues at coordinate 42,369 of JBAUDS010000043.1, read as the reverse complement.
CGCAACCTCGGGGCGACCGGCTACCAGGTCGGGATCTTCAGCCTCGGCGGCCAGGCGGCGATAGAGCAGGCCGATAACTTCGATGCCGCAGTACCGCTGATCGAGCGGGCCCTCGACCTCGGTGTCAACTATGTCGACACCTCGGCACGCTACGGCGGTACCGAGGAGCGGTGGAGCGAGCGTTACTTTGGTGAGGTCATGAAGGATCGGCGCTCACAGGTCTTTCTCGCCACCAAGAGCCACGACCGCACCCGCGACGGATCGCTCAAGCTCCTCGAACGGTCGCTCGAGCTCTTGAAGACCGACCACATCGACCTCTGGCAGATGCACGCCCTGTCGCGGATGGAACAGGTGGAGGAGGCCTTTGCTCCGGGTGGTGCTATCGAGGCCCTGGTGGAAGCGCGGGATCAAGGGATCGTCCGCTACCTCGGGATCTCGGGTCACGCCGATCCGGAAGTGTTGATCGCCGCCATCGAGCGGTTCCCCTTCGACACCATCTTGCTCGCCCTCAACGCCGCCGACCCCTATCACCTCAGCTTCAAGGCGAAGCTGTTGCCACTGGCCGTGGAGCGGGAGATGGGGATCATCGGTATGAAGATCCCGGCTCGCGGCCTCATCCTCAAGTCGTGGCAGACGCCGCAGGATCCGAGCTCACGTTACGCCGAATCGGTCCCCGGGACGCTCGACATGCGCGAGGCCATGCGCTACGTGCTGTCGCTACCGGTCAGCACCGTGATCGTGGGCTGCGATTCCATCGCCCAACTCGAGGAGAACATCGAGATTGCGCGCTCCTTTACGCCCTTGAGCGAGCCACAGCTGGCGCAGCTGGAAGAGCGGGCCGAGCCGGTTCATCGGCAGTCCCTGTTCTTCCGCCGCTGGAGTGCCTAGCTCGATTCAGTCGCCGCGGTAGAAACCCGGGCTTCAGCGCCCAAACCACTCCCGGCTCGCACCGGGCACAGGGTAGAATCGCGCCATTCAAGTCGAAGGAACCGGCTTCAGCGCCGACAATCCACCGAGGAGCTTATTGTGTCCTTATCTGATCTTTCGCCTCGTCACCTAACTCCATCTTGCCGACGCTGGCTCGGGCAAACTGCCCTGGTCATCGCCGTCATGGCCGGCTACCAGACATCCCTGCCGGCACAGGAACCGGAGCCCACCGCCCAGGAAACCGCCCCCGCCACCCCGGAGACTCCGCCGGAAGCTCCCACGGCAGAATCGCAAGTGCTCGTTATCACCGACGACATGGTGGCTCTGGCACCGGTCGACCAGCATCTCGATGTCGTGTTCATGAACCGGAAGATCACTCACTTTCGCGCCCAGATCATGGGTCTACCGCCGTCGGGCCGCGCCGCCGACGCCGCCAACAGGATCCAGGAGCGGGTCGATGCCGGCGCCATCGACACGGTGGGGACACTCAAGGTAGGCCAGGTGATCCTCGTTCTGGTGAATGATCGCCCTGTCCTCGTCATCACCAAGGGAGATCTGGATCAGGTGGCGGGCGAGACCCTCGAGAGTCGCGCCGAGGCGGCAGTCAGCAACCTCGAGCGCGCTCTGGCTGAAGTGTCGGAGCTGCGAAGGCCAAGGGACCTGGCCATCAGTCTGGTCGCCACCCTGATCGCCACGGCACTTTACCTCCTCTTGATGTGGACCATGCGGAAGCTGCGGCAGGCAATCGAGCGACGCTTCGTGAAGGTGACGGTACCAAGCTCCGGGAATCGGTCGCCGGTCGCATTGCCACTGGCAAAGAACAGCGTCTGAAAATCATCAACCTCACTCGGCGTGTCGTCTCCCTGCTCTCCACCACGGCCGTGCTGGTGATCACCTATCTCTGGCTCGCTTTCGTACTGCAGAGATTTCCCTTCACCCGCCCCTGGGGCGAAGCGCTCGGTGATTTCCTCGTCGCCACCGCTTCCTGGATGGGTAACGGCATCGTCGCCGCCATCCCGGGACTGTTCGTGGTGCTTGTCATCGTCGCACTGACTCGTACCGCCTGCAAGATTGTCGACATGGTGTTCGCGGCGGTCATGGCCGGGCGGGTCGCAGTTCCGGGAATCTACCCCGAGACCGCGCAGGTCACGCGGCGTCTGGTGATCGCCGGGCTCTGGCTGTTGGCAATCGTCCTCGCCTATCCACACATTCCCGGAAGCAATTCCCTGGCCTTCAAGGGCTTGAGCGTCTTTCTCGGTGCGGTCCTCTCCCTGGGCTCGACCGGGGTCGTCAACCAGGCCATGAGCGGTCTCATGCTGACCTACTCCCGGGCCTTGAGAGTCGACGATTTTGTTCGTGTCGGAGATGTCGAGGGCACCGTGCTCGACGTCGGCATGCTGTCGACCAAGATCCGGACCATCGCCCGCGAGGAGGTAACCGTTCCCAACGCCGTTGTCATCTCTCGCGAGACCGTCAATTTCACCCGCTTCTCCGATGAAGGCGTGGCAATCAACACCACCGTCACGATCGGCTACGACACACCCTGGCGCCAGGTGCAGGCGCTACTCATCGAAGCCGCAGTGCGCACTCCGGGATTGCGCGAGGAGCCCGAACCTTTCGTCCTGCAGACAGGGCTATCCGACTTTTATCCGGAGTACCGCCTGATGGCGGTCATCGATCAGCCCGAGACCCGGGGCCGGGTTCTCTCGACTCTCCACGCAACCATCCAGGACCTGTTCAACGAGTACGGCGTCCAAATCATGTCGCCACACTATCGAGCCGACCCGGAGGAGCCGCTGCTGGTGCCCCCCGACCGTCGCAACCCACCACCGGCCCCGCCTGAAAACACCAAAGGCTGATCTGGCCGGGATCGGCCGGCATCGAGGGTTCCGGCTCGGGCCCGTGTTACAGTATTCATCAGGGGGAAAGCCCGTCATCGCACGGGCTTCCGATGGTGCCGGCGTCCTAGCCGGCACCACAAAGGGGGAGGAAAATGGAAAATTCTTCGATTTTCCAAGCGGCGACGCTGCTTTGCCTGGCTGTAGTGCTGCCCGCCGGGTCGGGAGCATTCGGTCAGAGTGCCCCCGAGTACGAGGTGGTCGATCTCACCGTGCTCGTAGGTGCCAACGAGGGCGAAGCCTACGACGTCAACGACCTCGGTGAGATCGTCATGAAACTCGAGCTCAGCGGGGATACCGACGGCTATGTGTGGTCGGAGGCCAAAGGACTGCAGGTCCTGACCGACGACGGCTGGCACCACCTGCAACCAAGAGCGATCAACAACAGAGGCATCGTGACCGGTTTGGGCTCCACCAAGGATCCCTGGGGTCTACCCGCATTCGTGCGCACACCCGACGGATCCGTTTCGCAGCTGAACAGTCAAGTGGCGGGATCCGAGAACTCGAGTTACGGATATGGCCTCAATGAGGCCGGCTGGGCGGTGGGGGGCGGCCCGGCCACCGGTTCCTTCGCGGCCTTCTTGTGGAGGCCTCCGGGTTACACCACCGGCGCCGTCCTTTCGGGCACCGCCTATCAGGCGATGGCCCGCGACGCCAATGACCGTGTGCTGGACGACGGTCAACCCGCACCGGTGGTCGTTGGCTCACTGCGGCGCCCGTGGGAAAAGTACACGAGCGCCGTCTGCTGGGGCTGTGCCGGCAATCTGGAACCGCTCAATCTCGGTGAGCTCGACCCGGCTACCGCTACCGACCGCGAAGCCAACGGCGTCAACGATCGCAACCATATCGTCGGCTCCAGCTGCGCAGCCGGGTCCTGCAAAGCATTTAGGTGGACACCGGCCGACGAGATGACCGAGCTGCCGGGTTTGTTGGGAAGTAGCTCTACATCCGCCGAGGACATCAACGAGGCGGACTGGGTGGCGGGCACGAGCCAGCGCGACGGTACCGATCGCGCCGTGGTCTGGTCCCCAACGGGTCAGGTCTTCGAGCTCGAGAACCTCTCCGGGGCCCTCTCCAGTGTGGCCCACGCCGTCAATGAGAGTGGCTGGGTCGTCGGCCGAACGCGGATTTGCATCGAAGAACTAGATCGGGGGTGCCTCGAAGAGGTCGACCACGCCACGCTGTGGCGGCCGCTCTTTACACCGCCCCCGACACCGGCGGAGCTGATTGTCGAGCTGGCCCTCGAGGTCAAGGCCCTCTACGCGGCCGGGATCCTCGACCACCGCCAGGCCAATAGTCTGCTCGGTAGACTGTGGGCAGCCCACAAGAAAATCGAGACGGGCCAGCCCCTGGTGCCAGCCCGTCAGCTCCGGGCAACTCTCAACGAGGTGCAGGCGATGCTCCGCTCGGGCCTGTTGACACCCGAGAAAGCCGAGCTACTCCTCGACTTGACGCAGGAGGCCATAGCTGGGCTCATCGGCGACGAGTCGGGCTGAGCCGCTAGCTTCCCGGGTGGGCGTAGTCGGGGTTGCGGATGTTGCGGATGCGCTCGACGTACTCCTGGTCGGTGATCTCGTTGCTCCAGTTGCCGGTGGCTCGCGCGCCGATATAGCCGGCGAGAAAAAGAAGCATCACGGCCGTCGCGAAGGCGGGGACCCCGAGAGGCCGTCTACCGGCCTTGACGGTCAGCGTGTCTTCCACCGGACAGACCGCCAGACAGTCGAGACAGCCGGTGCACTCGGCGCTGGTTACCGACCCGAGCTTCGAGATGGGCAGTCGCGCCATACAGACCCGATCACAAAGGCTGCAGTCGATGCAGCTTTCCGGCTCACGTCGCACCTTGACCGGCGATAGCCAGGAGAAGAGCCCCAGCAGCGCGCCGTAGGGGCAGAGATAGCGACACCAGGCGCCTTGGATGAGAACCGAGAGCAACACCAGGACCGCCATCACCGTGATACCCACCGCGCCCAGGTCGACAAAGAAGAGTCCCATCTTGATGTCGGCGACCCGGTTGTAGGGCGACTGGATAAAGCCCTGGAGTGCCTCCGCGCTCATGATGAAGACCGCCCAAACGAAGAAGCCGAGCAGTAGGTACTTGAGACCGCGCAACGGGATGTCGAGCCACTTCCAGATCCGGAAGTTCCGCCCGAAGAGCCTGCGCCCAATCCTCGCCAGCCCCTCGGACAGAAAACCGACAGGACAGATCCACGAGCAGAACGATTTGCGGAGCAGCAGCGCCGAGGCCAACGCGATCAGCAGCAGCACGGTGGCCGCCGGGTGGATGGTGTTGAGCGCCCCCTGGTAGACCCAGTCCAGAATTCCCATCAGACCGCTGATGGGGAGAAAGCCCTCCACACCGGGTGGGCGGTGTGGAAGCGGCGTGGTCCCGGCCTGGGCTGCCGTGTAGAAACTCGCCAACTGGATCCCCAGCAGGACACACGTCAGCGTAAAGAGCGCCTGGACCAGGAGCCGCAGCCGGTAGGACCGGTCGGCCTTGCGTCCAGTCCGACCAAGGAGCCACGCGGCGACCTCTCCGACTCGACTTCGTGTGTCGGCCGCCGTTGGAGCTTTCTTTGCGACCGGCTGGGGACGGGTTTGCTCTTCCCTGGGTTTCGACTGGCGCTGGGGCTCTATACTCATCTCGGGTCTCGGGTCGCCATTATCTCGAAAGCCGGCGGTCGATTCCCACCGCCGGCTGTTGTTATTTTGACTCTTATCTCGTGGCCGAGGCCACACCCCAAGGGATAGGTAGGCTCAGGAGCGCCCCCGCTCCGGACCGGTAGTGTCGACAGGTCTTACACTCCGGGTCGAAGGCCGCGGAACATACCGGCCGAGGCGCCGTAGTGACGGGATGGAAGCAATAAGCTCGAGTCCGGCTACTGGCGTTACCGCCGACGGAGGTCAACAAATGATCCATCCCACCTGTCTGTCTCGCCGGATCTTCTGCATCGCGGCCAGCCTTTTCCTACTCGCGAGTGGAATCAAAGCCGACGAGAGCACCGCCGATTGGGTTGCCAGAAGCGAAGAGAACTCGAGCCTCTATCTCGACGCCTGGTCCCGATTCGAGCCCGAGCAGGCCGGTCTACTCGGGCTGTCCGGACACGACACCGAGATCTTTCAGCTCCCCGTCGATCGCGACGAGCAGTACGCCGACGCTATCGAACAGGTACTGACCACGCTGCGTCGTCTCGAGGCCGAAGAGAAGGATCCGTCCGTACGCCAGGATCTCGCCATCCTGATCGACACGGGCGTGCGGGACATCGAGAACACCCAGGTCCAACATCGTCTGCTGCTCCCCTACTTCGTGCTGCCAAAGATGATCTTTGCCGGAATCCAGGCTCTGCTCGACGATCAGATGCCCGAAGAGCGTCGAGCCGCCGCGCTGGTGAGGCTGCGCCGGTACACGGGTCTGGAGACCGGGTTTACACCGGTGACCGAGCAGGCGGAGGCCCTCATTCGCTCCCGGCTCGACGAGACGGGGCTTCTCGGTCCCGGCGCCGACGAGGTGGAGAGGGACCTTGCCACCAGTCCGCGGATCATCGCCGCCATCGGCAAGCTCTTCGAGCAGTACGGTCCCCCAGGCTACGAAGAGCCCCTGGAGACGCTGACCCAACAGCTCACCGCCTATGAGAATTTTGTCCGGCTGGAGGTCCTCCCTCGGGCACGCCGGGTGCCGGGGCTGCCCCCCGAGCTCTACGCACTCAACCTGCGTGAGAGGGGCATCGACATGCCCCTCGGCGAGCTGGTCAGCCGGGCCAAGACCGCCTTCAGGGAGACCCAGAACGGGATGCAGGCACTGGCTGCGCTGGTGGCGCGTGAACACGAGCTCGCGGACACCGACTACCGTCAGGTGATTCGTGAGCTGAAGAAGGAGCAGCTGGTTGGCGACGCCATCCTCTCCCACTACCAGGAGCGCATCATCGACGTCGAGCGGATCATCCGGCGCGAGGACATCGTGAGCTTGCCCGAGAGAGCTCTCCAGTTCCGCCTGGCCGGCGAGGAGGAGAGTGCAGCCCTACCCGGACCCGCCCTCCGGCCCCCACCACTCATCGGCGCCAGCGAGAGCCGCGGTGAGATCATCCTGCCGCTGCGCCTCCCGGACGCCGAGGGAACAAGTGAGCTCGAGATGGACGACTTTACCTTCGACGCCTCCTCCTGGTCGCTGGTCACCCACGAGGGGAGGCCCGGACACGAGCTGCAGCTGGCCACCATGGCCGAGCGCGGCGTCTCCACGGCCCGTAGGCTGTTTGCGTTCAACAGCGTCAATGTAGAAGGTTGGGCCCTCTACGCCGAAGCCGAGATGCTTCCCTATCTGCCGCTCGACGGACAGCTGATCTCTCTCCAATACCGACTCTTGCGTGCTGCCCGGGCTTTTCTCGACCCCGGCCTGCAGTCGGGCGAGATCACCCGGGAGGAGGCACTCAGAATCCTCACCGAAGACGTGGTGCTGTCGGAAGTCCTGGCGCAGCAGGAGGTCGAGCGCTACGTTTCGCGCTCACCCGGTCAGGCTCCCTCCTACTTCTGCGGTTACAGCCGGCTGCTGGAGCTGCGGGCCGACGTGGAGAGACTCCTGGGAGGGCAGTTCGACCGCCGGGTATTCCACGACTTTGTGCTGGAGCAGGGACTCTTACCCCCGACGCTGCTCCGCCGCGCGGTTATCGGGGAATTCGTCCCCTCGCAGTTGGCGGCTCGTTAGCTGCTAAACCCGGTAGCTATCGCTTCGCCAGTCTTCGACAGCTTTCTTGATGTCGTTTTCGGAGAGTTTCTCCTCGACGGCGCGTTTGACGAGCGGGGCGAATTCCGCATCGGAGGCGAAGCGCAGACCGATGATCTGTCGGATATCGAGCTGTGGATCGAGCAGCGAGCCGTGGAGGATGTAGTGCCGCAGGTTCTCCTCCACCCGGATGACTCGATCCTGAGCCTTGAGGGCAAAGGCCCGCAAGTAGTAAGCCTCGAGGATGACGCAAACCACGAGCACCAGTATCACCGCCCCGGCGATACGGCCCGACTGATAGGAGAGCGCCCGATAGAAGTTGACCGAGGCACCCACCAGGGCCACCAGGGCCAGGAGGGACAAGACATAGTGATATCCGGGGACAAACCGCCGGTGAGTGGCATAGTTCTGCTTTTCCATCGCTCTTCCTCCACGAGTCAAAGAGATTTTCCGGGAGTATACCCGTGGGCGGCGGTGAGTGGTTTCTAGGGTATTTCTGTCGTCCAGGCCGAGAGATCGCCTGACTCGAATCCGTCGTCGAAGATGTGACTCGACTCGACCGCTCCGAGATCGGGGACACCGGTGCGTGAGTTGCCCAGGATGTCGTCGGGAGGCGACTGCGATCCGACGGCAGCATCCACCACCGGGCTGCCTTCGGCCGGGCGCCCATAGAGCTCGACCAGCCGACGAAAGGCGTCAACGATGGACGGCGAGCCGTCGGCGAACTGCCCGCCACCTGGGTTCCACCGTGGCAGCACGATTCCGCTCTGCGAGGCCAGCAGCGGATCGGAAACCAACCCGTGTGTGTCGTCGGTGTAGTTGACGAGCTCGTTGCCGTCGAAGGGAATGGCCGAACCGCCGTTGTAATAGAGGTTGTTGTCGAGCACAAAAGAGTCGGTCTCGCCGACGGGCGTGTCCGAGAAGTCGTTACCGCCGCCACCGGCCGTCGCCCCCATGGTGCCCGTGGGATCCGACCAGACGTTGTTGTAGAAGCGGATGTTCTGATTGTTGGGGTTCGAGCCCTCGGTGTTGAGACGCATGGCGTAGGCGAGTGACGGCAGATCACCGACCACCGTGTTGTGCCGAAAGGTGATGTCGCGCCCACCCTTGACCCCAAAGGGCGCCCGCTGGGTGTTGGCCGAGTTGCCCAACAGCAAATTGTTCTCCACCAGGATGTCGTAGCCTTCGTAGAAGGGTTTACCGTCCTCGCCAACCAGCACGAAGTTGGCGCCAGTCGATCCCTCCCAGTTGAGAAAGACGTTTCTACGCACGGTGATGCGGGTGCTGCCGAGGATCTCGTTGGCGGTGCCGTCCGAGTCCTTGATGACGATATAGCTCGAAGTGTTGTTGGGGTTCGCACGACCGCTGCCGGCAAAGTCGTTGAAGAAGACGTTGTCCCGGATCAGCACATCGGTGACGCTGTTGACATCGATGTGCTCGTCGCTCCCCCACTGGTTGTAGAACATGTTGCCCTCGACGACGACGTTGCCGGCCCCATTGTTCACCTTGAGCAGATCGTTGTCGTAGCTGTCGTGGATGACGTTGTTGCGAATCGTGATCCGCTCCACCCGGTCGGCACCCGACAACAAATCCTGGATCTGGATGACCAGCGCACCGGCGCCCGGGCCGTCGTGAGCGATGTCGAAGCCCTCGAGCGTGATCCCCTGCCCGTAGAAACATATGACCACCGTGGAGTCGTGGCGCAGCCGCGCCTGGTAGGGCACCTCCGAGCGCACCGTCACCCCCTGGTCGAACGTTCCTCGCAGATTGACCCGACCCGAGTAGGGACCCGGCCGCACCAAAACCAGACTGTCGTCTGGGACCGAGTCGAGGGCGTGGGTGATGGTAGCCCAGGGCGAGCCCGAGGAGCCGTCGCCGCTCGAGTCACTGCCGTCGGTGGCCACCCAGAAGGTGGCGGCACTGCCGGCAACCGCCGTCAGAGCACAGACAGCGACCAGCAACAGCGCCAAATTGAAGCGGAAGCCGAACATCGGGGTCTCGAACCTCGATTCTGCGAGTTGGTCTGCCGACCCACAATGGAAGCCATCACTGGTCGCACCACGATGGTATGGGCCACGGAATCGGTTATCCTCTGGCCTCTGATCCGCCCTGGAGTCGATCAAGGAGATCTTCCACATGAGTCGAATGCTGACCGCCCTCGTTCTCACCCTGTTGCCCCTGGCTACCATCGCCCAGGAGATGCCCCCGTTTCACGAATACGACCCACCCTCGACCCTGGTAGTCCCCGGGCACCCCACGACCCGCGCCAAGTACCCGTTTGTCGACGTCCACAACCACCAGTTCCGGATGTCCGAGCAGGATCTGAGCGACCTCACCACAGAGATGGACAAGCTCAACATGGCGGTGATGGTCAACCTCAGCGGCCGGGGCTTTCGCCGGATCGAGAACGAGGACGGCAGCACTCGCTACGAGCTGCTGGAGAACGAAAACTTGAAGCGAGCCGTTGACAACGCGTCAGAGAACGCCCCGGGAAGATTCATCGTCTTCACCAATGTCGACTTCAACGGCATCGACGAGCCCGGTTGGACCGAGCGCACGCTCGCCGGACTCGAGAAAGACGTCGGCTACGGCGCCCATGGCCTCAAGATCTACAAAAGCCTGGGGTTGACAGCAAAAGACAGCAAGGGCGAGCGGATTCCGGTCGACGACCCCCGGCTCGACCCGATCTGGGCCAAGTGTGGAGAGCTCGGGATCCCGGTCCTGATCCACACCGGTGAGCCGGCTCCCTTCTGGCTGCCCAAGGACGAGAACAACGAGAGGCTGCTGGAGCTCTTCGAGCGACCCGAGCGCTATCGCGATCCCGAGGTCTATCCTTCCTGGGAGCAGATCATGGGCGAGCAGCACAACGCCTTTCGCAAGCACCCGGAGACGACCTTTATCAACGCCCATCTGGGATGGATGGGGAACGACCTGGCGCGGCTCGGCCGGCTGCTGGACGAGCTCCCCAACATGTATACCGAGATCGGCGCGGTCCTGGCCGAGCTGGGACGCCAACCCCGTTTCGCCCGTGAGTGGCTCATCCGCTACCAGGACCGGGTAATGTTCGGCAAGGACAGCTGGCAGCCAGAGGAGTACCACGTCTATTTCCGCGTCCTCGAGACCGCCGACGACTACTTCGACTACTACCGCCGCCGTCACGCTTTCTGGAAGATCTACGGCCTCGATCTACCCGACGAGGTGCTCCGCAAGCTCTACTACAGAAACGCCCTCAGGGTTGTCCCCGGCATCGACCCGTCGCTCTTTCCAGAGTAGAGCTGAAACATTTTGCCCACCTCCCCGTCATAGGGGTAAGAGAGAAAGGGCTCTACGGCAGTGGCCTGCCTGGGCCTTGCAACACTCTATTCAGTCCTACAATTCTCTCGGGAAACCTAAAGGGGGGAAATCCCATGGGAGCAAAGAAGAGATGCTGTTTGATGCTGGCTCTACTCTGCCTGGCCGCCGCCTCCGCTCTGGTGGCACAGGAGGAGCCGATTGCCGAGCCGAGTGAGCCGATGGCAGAGGTCGCCGTCGTCGAGGAGGTAGCGGCTCCAGCGGCGCCGTTCGATGTCGAGGCGGCGGTCGAGGGCTATCTTTCGCGTCAGTCGCCCGATGAGAAGGCCCGCTCCGACGCCTACTTCGAGGGGGGCTACTGGCTCCAGCTGTGGGGCTTTCTCTACGCCATTGGAGTGGCCTGGCTGCTACTCGGGAGTGGTCTGTCGGCCAGGATGAGGGACCTGGCGGAGCGGTTCATCCGCTGGCGTCCGCTGCAGACCGCTGTCTACACGATCGGTTATGTGGTGTTGACAACGCTGCTTTTTTTCCCGCTGACGGTCTATCAGGGCTTCTTCCGCGAGCACAAATACGATCTGGCAACGCAGACTTTCCCTCAGTGGTGGCGTGACTGGTCGGTGGAATTGGGCCTTGGAATTGTTCTTTTTCCCATCCTCTTCATGGCGCTCTACGGTGTCTTTCGCAAGCTGCCGCGCACCTGGTGGCTGTGGGGAGCCATGGTGGGTTTGGTCTTTCTCGTCTTTATCATGTTGATCGGCCCGGTCTACATCGACCCATTGTTCAATACCTATACCGCGTTGGAAGACCCAGCCGTCAAGGATCCGATCCTCTCGATGGCCCGGTCCAACGGCATCGAGGTGGACAACGTCTATCAGTTCGACGCCTCGCGACAGACCACCCGGGTCAGCGCCAACGTCAGCGGCTTTATGGGCACCATGGCCATCCGGCTCAACGACAACCTGCTCAACCGCTGCTCGATGGCGGAGATCAGGGAGGTGATGGCGCACGAGATCGGTCACTACGTGCTCAACCATGTCTACGAGATGATCATCACTTTCGGCATCGTGCTGGTCGGTGCCTTTGCCTTTGTCCGCTGGTCGTTCGACCGGGTGCGGGCTCGTTGGGGCGAGAAATGGGGTGTGTCGGGGATCGGCGACGTGGCTGGGATGCCGCTGCTGGTTGCCCTGCTCGCGGCTTATTTCTTCTTCATGACCCCCGTCATGAACACCATCATCCGGGTCAACGAGGCCGAGGCCGATCTCTTTGCCCTCCACGCCGCCGGTGAGCCCGACGGGGCCGCCGAGGTGGCACTCAAGCTCGGTGAGTATCGAAAGCTCAGTCCCGGTCCGATCGAGGAGTGGATCTTCTACGACCACCCGAGCGGCCGCAGCCGTATCCACATGGCGATGACCTGGAAGGCCGAGCATCTCGACGAATAGCCTGGCAGCGGACTCGTGGCGTTGCTGAGATCGCGCCAGGTGCAGATCTTTCGGCGCCAACTGTCGTATCTTTGGGTAGTGAAAGACTCCAATCGCCAACTCGGTTGTCGCGGCGCGCAGCGCCGTACCCGCCGCTCGCTGCGAGCCTGCACGCTAGCGACGATCCTGATGATTGCCGCCTGTGGATCGGGCCGCGTTTCAGCGGGTGAGACCGACCGCATTGCCGAGGTACTGGCCCTGGAGTCGGGAAAGGTGGTGGCCGATGTGGGGGCCGGCGACGGTGACTGGACCTTCAGGCTAGCCGAGCGGGTGGGAGCTGCCGGCCACGTCTACGCCACCGAGGTGGACGAGGACGAGCTCGACAAGATCCGCCGCCGCATCCGCAAGGGCGATCACGACAACGTCACGGCGGTCAAAGGAGATCAGGACCGAACCAGTCTCGAAGCGGATTGCTGCGACGCCATCCTACTCCGCCTGGTCTACCACCACTTCACCCAACCGGCCGTGATGCGCGCCGACCTGCGTCGCGCCCTGCGATCCGGCGGTCTGCTGGCGATCATCGACATCGTGCCGCAGAAGCACTGGCGCGAGCTCCCCGAGGTGCCCGACCGCGGCGGCCACGGCATCCCGGTCGTGGACGTGATCCAAGAGATGACCGACGACGGCTTCGAAGTCGTCGCCCAGTACGACGATTGGAATGGCGACGACGATCGCTTCTGTGTCGTCTTTCGGCTTCCCTAGCGCTTTCTCACGGCGACGGGCCTACTCGCTGTCGGGTGGAAGCCGCACCAGCCTCTCGCTTCTCTAGACCCGGACCACCTGCGCCCGCTGCTCCTGACGGCGGTAGACGATTCGGAAGGGTGGGTGGATCAGCTCCCTCAGAGCAGGACTGCCAAATTCGGGAACGATTCGACCGATGTCGGGATGAGCCTGGAGCTCCTCGATTCGAGCCAGAACATCGGACACGAGGCGCCGGCCGACGGCGGGCAGTCCTTCCTCCTCATAGTAGGCGAGGACACTCTTCAGGTCCTCGACCGCCGAGTCGGAGAGCGAGACCTTCATGGTCAGGTGCTACGCGAGACCCAGACGCTTTTTCGCCTCGGCCAGGGAGATTTCCTTGCCCGCATCCAGATCCGACAGGCCCTGAACCACGGCGCGCATGAATTCGCGCTCCTCCTCCGCGCTCTCGAAGTCACCCAAGGACTGTACGACCGCGACTCCCCGCCCCCGGCTCGTCAGCAGCGCCGGACGGCGGGTCTCCACCACCTGTCTGAGCACTCGGCCCGGGTTGGCCTTCAGGTCCTTCAGCGGTATGACGTCTTCCGAGAATTTGATGGCCATCAAAAGGTCCTTTCAAGAGCCCTTTTAACTGGTCTCATGATAGCACCAATTTGTGGTCCTGTGTGGGCTGGTAGCTATCGCTTTCTGAGGTTGACGCTCCCGTTGCGTGCCGAGATGGTCAGCGCGGCGGCGCTGCTCGTCTCCTGCCCCACGCGTCCCTCGGCGTAGCTGCGCGAGCCTCGCTCCCGCGAGACGGCGGGAAACTCGCTGTTGATGCTGCCGTAGGTGCATTCAATATCAAAAGCCATGGACGCGACGCCCGGCCAGGCAAAGTCCACGTCGGCGTAGGATGTCTCCACCCGGTGCTGGGCGGCAAGAGCCTTACCAGTGAGTCCACTCACCTCGACGCGACCGCTCTGGTTGCGAACGTCCACCGCTCCACCCACGCCCTCCAGGATCACGCCGGCGTAGCTGGTCGAGATATCCACCCCACCACCGATCTCCTGGGCATCGACCACGGCGCTCGAGGCCGACACGTCGAGCGTGCCACCGATACCCCGCACCCGAATCGCCTCATAACTCGAGCGAATCGATGCATCGCCGTCCACGCTTTCGAGGGTCACGCCACCACTCGGATTGCTGACCTCGACCGAGCCGCGAATCTCCTTCAGGACCACCGCTCCATAGGAATTCTCGACCCGCACCGGGCCCTGGACATTGTGGATATTCGCCGAGCCGGACGACGAGCTCAGCTCCAGACCTTCGGCGACGTTGTCGATCTCGACCTTGCCGTAGGAGGACCCGACATCCGCTCCCCCCTCCAGATCCCGCAGGTCGAGGTTGCCCGAGCTGATCTCGATCTCCAGAAACCCTTTCACCGAGTGCACCTTGGCGTCCTCGTAGGAACCTTCGATCTCCGCGGCGCCGCCGATGCGCTCGACGGTCAGCTTGCTGCTGGAGCTCTCGATGCCAAGATCCCCGCCGACGTCTGCGACAGTGACTTCGCCATATCGGCTCGAGACATCCACGTCCCCACTCACCTTTTCGATGCTAATTTTGCCGCTCGACACCACCACCTCGAGGTCCCCCTCGACATCGACGACTTCGACATCCCCGTAGCTGTTCTCGATCTCGCCAAAGTCGCGGACGGTCGAGGCCTTCACCGACCCGGAGGAGTTGTTGACCTTGAGCGGTCCGCCGATCGCCGCCACCGTCACGTCACCATAGCGGTTGTCGATGCTGATCTCGGTTCCTCGCGGTACTTGAAGAGTGACCTGCGCCGAGTAGAAGACCTCCCCACTGCCGAAAATCTTCCCCAACACCCCCCGTCGACCGGACTCCGGCATGGCCGAAGGGCGGAAGACGATCTCGCTCCCGGTTTCGCGCACCTCGACATCGAAGTCCTCTTCGACGGCCTGCATCCAGCTCTCGTTGCTCGACCAATACTCGAGCTCCACCACGAAGCGGACGTCATCGCCATCAATGGGCTCGACGACGATGTCGCTTGCCGAGGTGTCGACGGAGACGGTTCGGCCCTCGGCCGGCACGGTCTTCTCGATCCTTCGGTCGCGGCTGCCGCGGGGAGACGAGCTGTCAGGAGTGGCGCCGGCGGGCAAGACGCCGCCGACAAACACCAACAGACAGACAAATGGGGTCAGGAATCGCGAGGCTCGTTTGTCCATGATCTCTCCTCGAGCGCGAGGACTTCGCGCAAAACATCTGTTTTGTCTCGATAGGCCGCCAGCAGCACGTTGCGGGCTCCGGCGTGGCCGGGGTTCTGGCTCACAAAGCTCTGGGCATCGGCAATGGTGGAGTCCAGAAAGGCGAGCCGGTCCGAGTATTCGAACAGGCGCGATGCCCGGCGAGAGGTGAGCTGAGGATCACGGGCCCGGGCGAGGACGGGAGCTACGGCCCGCTCGAGAGTGGTAATGGCCCGCACCTGCTCCCGCTCGACCTCACGGGCCGCCTCCAACTGGTCCGCCACCAGCAGATTCCGCGCCTCCTCAGGGGCGTTGGGCGCGAGACGGAACTGGAATAGCCCGATGGCGGCACCCACCAGGAAGCTCGCCGCCAGGGCTGCCCACAGCAACGACCAGCGCCCCGACTCCGATTCCTCCACGGCATCGGTCACCTCGGGAATGATGTCGGGCTCGGCAATGGCGCCGCCGAGAGCGAGCCGGATCCGGTCTTCGAGCTTCGCGGGGGCCTCGACAGCCTCCCGCCAAGTCTCCGCTACGCCGGCCAACCTCTCCTGACCGCTGGCGATCTCCCCACACCGGGGGCAGTCTGCGGCGTGGATCAATGCCCGCTCGCGGTCGGCCGGGTCGTCGGAGACGATCCAGAGATCGAACTGTCCACAGCTCATGCGGTCTCCTCCGCCTCCGAGCCGAGCCACCCACGCAGCATCTCGCGGGCCCGAAAGAGCTGCGATTTGCTGGTCCCCGGGGTGATGCCCAGGGTCTCCGCTACTTCTCGGTGCTTGAATCCCTCGAGGTCGTGGAGTAGGAAGACCAGACGCGCCTGGCGTGGGAGCCTGGCCACCGCCCGGGAGAGATCGATCCGATCGCCGGGCCTCGAGCTTGGGGCCGGTCCGGCGGGCTCCTCGAGCAACGACTCCTCCTGTCTGCCCTTGGACCGCAGCCGATCGAGACAGAAGTTGACAGTGACCCGGTGCAGCCAACCGCTCAGGTTGCCGGTCTGGATGCTCTCCGCCTTCTGGTAGAACTTGACGAAGGCCTCCTGGACCGCCTCCTCCGCCTCCTGCGGCCTCGTCAGAAGCCGGAGCGCGGTGCCGTAAAGCGATGAGCCGACCATTCGATAGACCTCCACAAATGCCTCCTGATCACCCCGGCGACAGCGGGGGAGCAGACTATTCAACGCTTCCGTGAGGGTCGATCTGCCCATTAGCCGTCGCCCTTGCTCTCGTTACTCAAAACGATCGGCCGGGTCAGAAGGTTGGAATTCAGGGGTTGGGATCCGGGGGAGCCGCGGTCACCTTCACCCCCAGCAGATTTTCCAGCCGCCCGATCAGGCCCCAGCCGCCAAAGGCCTCGCTGACGGCAAAAACCAGCTCGTTCTGGCCACGCCGCAGAGGCAGAAAGAGGGCGTCGTTGTCGACGGTCATCACACCCAGATAGCGCTTGGAGCGCGAGCGGTAGGTATTGTCTCCGGTAAACAGAACACTGCCGTTGAGAAAAACACTGACTCGGTCGCTAAAGCCGATATTGAGCCGTTTGACCTGCGCCACCTGGGAGTCGATCACCAGACGGGCCAGGATTGTTCCCCCGCGGGAGCCTTCAGGTATGCCCGAGTATTTGGCGAGGTTGACCCGTCCCCGGGTGTCGCTGACCGCGGTTGTCCACCCCTCGCTCTCCATCCATTCACGGGGAAGCTCTTCGAGCGGTCTCGCGGGTGCGGCAAAGGCCGGGGAGATCGCCCATTGGCCGATGAGACCCGACTCGGGAGCCGGTGGGGCCACTTCGCTGTAGGTACCCACGGTCTGGTCGGGGACGACCGAGACATTGGCAAAGGCCGCGGGATAGAAGTCCTCGGGCATACCTTCGGCCGGAAAGTTGACTCGCAGACCAAACCTTCCTCGACGACTGTCGAGCCCGAGGTCCTCGACCACCAGGGCGGGGTCGTCGGCACCGTCGAAGAAGACCTCCAGTCGCGAGCCGGAGATCACCAGCTTGACGTGCAGCCACCGGTCCCGGGGGATTTCCAGCGCGGCGTTGTTCTCGGGGTAGAGCTGCCAGGCCGAGATGCCGTTGAAGACCGGGGTGTACTGAAGGGCGTCGAATCGGCCCGTGTTGTGAGGGCGTAGATAGAAGTTTCCGTACTCGTGGGTCGACTCACTCTCTCTGAACACCACCCCCACAAAGGAGCGGTGACCGGTGGTCGCCACGTCGAGCTCGATGGTGCCATCCTCTAGCTCCACATCGGACAGATAGGCCACACCGCTGCGAAAGCGGAGAGCCTCCTGCCCCTGAAAGTCCTCAGTTTTGACGACCTCACCGACGACCATCCAGGTCGCCCCCGAGAACTCCACCACCTGCTCGGCGGCCGCCCCCGGGGCGATCACCAACACAAGAGCCGCGACCAGGCTCAGGCGTCTCATGACACCTCCTCTTCTCACGGTCACACGGCGGGACAGCCGCGTGACGGTGCCTCCTCGTCGGTTACGTGGGTCCCGCCGTCGAGGTTTTCGAGTCCGATTCTACCCGGCCGCCTCGTGGTCCTCCTCGAGGGCCGCCTCGGGAACCTCCCCTGTCATGCTCTCGAGAAAGGCGACCAGACTCGCCACCTCTTCGTCGGTCAGCTCCCGGCCCAGCTGCACCTTGAACATCACACGCACGGCCTCGTCGAGGGTGTCGACGCTGCCATCGTGAAAGTAGGGTGCGGTCTTTTCGATATTGCGCAAGGAAGCCACCCTGAAAACAAACTTGTCCGCTTCGTCGTTGGTCACCACGTAGCGACCCTCGTCGATCTTTTCGCTCAGGGTGTGCTCCCAGTAGTCGCCCTGCAAGCCGAACTTCTGGAAGCTGTAGGCTCCGACATTGACCCCGTTGTGGCAGGTCGAGCAGCCGTTCTCGATAAAGAATCGGAGACCGGCCCTCTCCTCGGCCGTCAGCGCCTCTTTGTCCCCCACCAGATAGCTGTCGAACCGGGAAGGGGTGAGCAGCGTGCGCTCGAAGGCCGCCAGCGCCTTGGCGATGTTTTGATAGGTGAGCGCCGGGTCCTCTCCCGGAAAGGACTCGCCGAAGAGCTTTTGATAGTCGGCGTCGGCCGCCAGACGATCGACCAGAAACTCCTCGCTGGGGATCGCCATCTCGACCGGATTGAGGATTGGCATGCCGGCCTGTTCTTCCACGTCCTTGGCCCGCCCATCCCAGAATTGACTCCCGTGCAGGGCCGCATTGAGCACCGTCGGCGAGTTGCGGTCGCCATGCTCACCGGCATCGCCGGGTGAGGTCGGCAGGCTGTCCACTCCAAAGTTGGCCAGGAGGTGGCAGGAGTCACAGCTGATGTTGCCGTCCTTGGAGAGCCTTGTGTCGTAGTAGAGAGCCTTTCCCAACTCGACCTTGGCAGCCGTTAGCGGATTGTCCGGATTGACCGCTTCGCCGGGCAACGGCTTGAATCGCAGTGTCGCCCATTCCCACAGCTCCTGGTCCGTCTGGCCAGCCTGCTCGGCGGTGGCCGCCTCCTCTCCCTGTTTCGCGGCCTCGGTGCAAGCCACAACGATCACCAGCAGCAGCCCCAACAACAGCAGTTGACGAAGTCTCATCGCAAGTCCTCCTCGCTCGATGACATGGATTGTCGTGGGGCACGGTCGGCCCGCACCCCCTCTACATACTAGGGTGAGTATCTGGCGGTTTCACCACCCAAAAGGGTGGTTCCAACTCCCCCCCCGGCGGCGATCGCATATCATCACCACCCCTGTGGCGCACCTGACCGACAACCACCTCCCATCGACCGGCTCGAGCTATCTCGAAATCGGGTTGGCGAGCCTCGGTTCGTTGCGTTGGGTGGCGGCCGACATCACCCTGGTTTTGGAGGAGGCCCGGCGGCGGCTCGATCTCTCCCCCATCGCCGCTGTGGCTCTTGGTCGCTCGCTGAGCGCCGCAGTGGTCATCCAGCGCATCTCCCTCAAGATGCCGGCCCGGATCGTGCTCGAGATCATCGGTGACGGGCCGATGGGCAAGATAGTGGCGGAGTCCGACAGTGAGGGACATCTCCGCGGTCTGGTGGGCAATCCCCAGTTGGCGACCCCCGACGACGGTCAGATGAAAATCGCTCCACTGGTCGGATCGGGGGTGCTGCGGGTCACCCGCGAAGAGAAGCGCGCCCGCTATTCCAGCCAGGTCGAGTTGGTCAGTGGCGAGCTTGGGGACGATGTCACCCACTTTCTGGAGCAGAGCGAGCAGATCCGCTCGGCGGTGCTCCTGGGCGTGCTACCCCGATCCATCGGCATCGCCGCCGCCGGGGGTCTGATCGTCGAAGCTCTCCCGGGCACCGAGGACGAGGTTATCGACCGACTCGAAGAGAACATCCAGACGCTGGAAGGGGTCAGCTCGTGTCTGAACCGGGGTGGTGTCCCGGCTCTGGTCAAGGCCGTCCTCCAGGGCTTTGATCGCGAGATCGTCGAGAGACAGCCGCTCGAGTACCGCTGCCGGTGCAATCGGCAGAGCCTTCTCAGCCAGATTCTTCCCCTCGCCCACAAGGAGCCGGAGGCGCTGATCGGCGACGACGGCTTCTGCGAGGCGGTCTGCGCCTACTGTGGGTCGCGCTATGTCTACACCGCCACCGAGCTGGCCGCGCCCGTCGGGGGCCCACTACCCTCCCATCCCTAGTTGCGCGCCCGGGCGATACAAACACCCTTGTTTTTTGGCAGGATGAAGAGGATGAGTCGGGAATCAGTCATGGTGACCGCGGCGACGGTTGGCCTCCTCTGTCTGGGGGCCTGCGCCGCGTCCGACTCTCCCTCCGAACCGCCGGCCAGGGCTCCCATCCCCAGCGGCCGTTATCTCGATTCGGTAGCGGCAGCCGCCATGGCTCTCGCCGATGCCGCCGCATCCACCCAGTCGCCCCCGGCGGCCGTTGAGGGCGACGGGTCCGGGCTCAGGTTCACCGAGGTCAGCGAGGCGCTGGGACTCGACTTTCGTTACACCTTTGGTGATTGGGCCTACGACAACATTCTGGAGTCGAGTGGCTCGGGGGCCACCTGGTTCGATCACGACGGCGACGGAGACCTCGACCTTTACCTGCTCAACGGTGTCTACATCGAGGGGGTCAGCGATCCCAAGGGGAGAGCCCTCGCCCAGGCTGCAAACCGGCTCTTCTGTAACAGCGGTGGCCGCTTTACCGACTGCACCGACGGCTCGGGTCTTGGCGATCGACTGTGGAGCATGGCGGCATCTGCCGGCGACTACGACGACGATGGCCTCGTCGATCTGTTTGTCGCCAACTACGGCCCAAATCGTCTCTTTCACAACAACGGCGACGGCACTTTTCGAGATGTGGCGGCTGCCGCCGGCCTCGTCGGACCGGTCACGCTCAACGGCTTTGTCAAATGGAGTGTCGGCGGCTCCTGGTTCGACGCCGATCGCGACGGCGATTTGGATCTGATGGTCTGCAACTTCCTGGCCTTCGACCCCGACCTGCTGGTGACGGGCCGGGAGTGGGAGATGCCGGAGCCAAAGGAGTACGAGGGCCAGGCCAGCCTCCTCTATCTCCAGGAGGATGGACGATTCACCGATGCGACCCGCGAGGCGGGTCTCTTCGCACCCGACTCCAAATGCATGGGGATCACGGTCCTGGATTTCGACGGTGATGGCCGTCTCGACATCTTCCAGGGTAACGACCACCAGGCCAACTTCCTGTTCCGTGCCCGCGGCGACGGCACCTACGAGGAGATCGGCGAGCAGAGCGGTGTCGCCGTCAACGACCAGGGCATCGGTACCGGCTCGATGCACGGCTCGCCGGGGGATGTCGATGGCGACGGGTTGCTTGATCTGCTGGTGGTGGATCTTCGTCACGGCAGTCTCTACCGGCAGACCGCAGATTTGATCTTCGAAGACGTCACCTGGGAGAGCGGTGTCGGCCAGCTGCTGGACGCATTGGGCCAGTGGGGAGCCGGCCTCCAGGACCTCGACCTCGACGGTGACCTGGATCTCTTTACCACCAACGGTGTGGCCCACATCCTGGTGCCGCAGTCCCCGGCCCTGGCCACCAACGACGGCAGCGGCAGATTTACCGATGCCCGACCGGGTGCCGGCCCCTACTTCTCCGCTCGACGCTCCGGTCGCGGCGCGGCCTTTGCGGATTTCGACAACGACGGCGATCTCGACATCGTGGTCAACCACGTCGACCACCAGGCCCGGGCCGCGCTGCTCAGGAACGACACTTCCCGAGACAACCATTGGGTCGGGTTCGAGCTCCGGGGCTGTCGACCGGGTACCGCACACGGTGCCGACGTTTGGCTCGAGGCCGCTGGACTCAGCCTCGTACGGGTGCTCCAACCCAACGCCGGATACCTGTCGGGAAACGACCCTCGGATCCAGTTCGGTCTGGGGGAAGCGGCCCGGGTCGCGCGGCTCGAGGTGCGCTGGCCCTCAGGTCGCCGACAGGTCTGGAACGCTCTGGCGGTGGATCGGTACTGGGTGCTGGAGGAGTCGTGCGATGGGAGTCGTAAACCCCTTTGACTTACTTGGCGGTTCGTTTCCAGACCCCGGGGAAGCCGACGCCGGCGGGCCCGAGTCCATGGTGCTGTTTGTTCGCGCGGGGTGGTGGCAGATATGATCCCCGCACTATGGCGGACGGTTGTCGGATGATTCAACGCGCACTGGCCACCCTGGTGGTTGTCCTTTCCCTGGTTGCACCACGCCCGGTGGCCGCGGCGCCCGAGATGCAGGCCCCCGGAAACTGGACCAGTGTGTCCAAGGTCACCGCCGTCGGCGATCTCCACGGCAGCTACGACAAAGCGATTCGGCTTCTCACGGCCGCAGGTCTGCTGGATGAGGAGCTGCAGTGGGCCGGCGGCGAGCAGCATCTGGTGGTGGTGGGTGACTTTGTCGACCGTGGAGTGGGAGACCGGGCGCTGATGGATTTCTTTCGGCGGCTACAGCCCGAGGCCGAGGCCGCCGGCGGGCGGGCCCACATTCTCCTCGGCAACCACGAAGTGATGAACCTCATGCGGGACCTGCGCTATGTCAACCCGGAGTCTCACCGGGCTTGGACCGACGACGAGAAGAAGGCGGATCGCAGGGCTGCGTGGAGACTCTTTTCCAATCTCAAAACCGACAACAACAAAGGCACGCCCTCGAGAGACGAGTTCGAAGAGCAGTATCCGCCCGGCTACTTTGCCCGCTTGAAGGGCTTCGACCGCGAGGGCGAGTATGGCAAGTGGCTGCTGGGGCTGCCGGCCATGGTGAAGGTCAACGACGTGGTCTTTGTCCACGGTGGTGTGACGGTCGAGACCGCGGCTCTGGGCGTCTACGAGGTCAATCGACGCCTAAGGGCCGAGCTGATACGACATCTGGAGGCGCGTGAGATTCTGGAGGAAAAGGGTGCCGTCACCCCGCTGATGACCTTTGGCGAGATTCTCTGGATGGCCAGGGATGCAGTCGGCCGGATCGACAGCATCTCCCGGGCGCTACGCGAGCCCGTGCAGGAGCTCTACGATTCTTTCAAAAGCCCGTTGTTTGGAGAGATGGGTCCCCTCTGGTACCGCGGCGGCTCCTTCGAGGACGAGCGGATCGAGCGTGAGATGGTGGTGCGGGCGCTCGAGCTGATGGACGCCAAGGCGATTGTGGTTGCCCACAGCCCGACCCAGAACCAGCAGATCACCTCGCGTTTCCACGGCCAGCTCTTCCGCGTCGATCACAACATCGGGGAGAGCGACAATCTCCAGGCCCTGGTGGTCGGGAGCGAGGAGATTATGGTGCTCGATGCCTCGACCGGGCAGACGACACAAGCCCTACGCGAGCTGCCGACAGGGAGGTTCGATCCACGTGCCGCCGCCGAGAAGTCGGACGGCGAGCTGCAGCACTTCCTCGCCGAGGCGGAGATCGTCGACTCGCGCTATCTCGGGCGCGGCACCACCCGCCCCCGCCTCCTCGAGATGCAGATGAACGGTGAACAGCGACGGGGAATCTTCAAGACGGTGGAGAACGGCGACAACCCGAGCCCGGGAGAGGCCACCGACCGCTACCAGCATGAGGTGGCGGCCTACCGGTTGGACCGCAAGCTCGGACTCGGCATGGTGCCGGCGACCGTCCTCCGGGAGATCGACGGTCAGCAAGGCTCGCTGCAGGCGTGGGTGGAGGGGGCGGTGGATCAAGAGGCCGCAGAGTCTTACAACCTCGAGCTCTTCGACACGGAGATGGTCGCCAAACAGCTCGACCAGGGTGCCGTTTTCGATGCCTTGATCGGCAACTTCGAACGCGAGCCAGACGACTTCCTCCGTCCGATAAACCGCGACGGAATCCTGCTCATCGACCACTCCAAGGCCTTTTCGACCTCGCCAGAGCTCCCATGGGGCGAAGACACTTCCGTCTCGATCGATTCACAGCTGCGGGATGAGCTCCGGAGCCTCGACCATGAAACCCTCGATGATCTCCTTGGGGATCTGATCAGCGACCGCCAGATCAAGGCAATGTTGCAGCGTCGCGACCGAATCCTCGATCGACTCTCGACCGCCTCCGCCGATACCCTGGCCCAGCCCTGACCGGGGCTCTGTACCAGATACCTTAGTGTCTTCAGGGTCGGGGGACCGACAGGTCTCTCGGTTCAGCGGGTGGGGTGCGCGTCTGGAGACCGGGCGGAATGTGCCCCACATCGCCGAACGAGAGCAGCTTCATCGAGCCGTCGGGCAGGATCTTGACCACCGTCAGGCTGCAGTTGCCGATCGACATCTCGAGCCAGGACATGGGGTCGACCTTGAGCACCCTGGTGACGAAGTGCCGGATGACGTTGCCGTGACCGACGATGATGTCGTGGCGATCGGCTTGGGGCGAGGGCTGGAAGTAGGCCTCGTAGGCCGCCTCCTGCTGCTCGAGACAGGCTGCCAGATCCTCGGGGCTCTCCTCCGCGGTGATCTCCTGGCGCCAGGTTGGCTGTAAGCACTCGCTCAGCAATCGGTCGGTCACGTGCTCCAGCTGGGGCAGCTCGTCGGCGATCACCTGAGCGGTCTCACGGGCCCGGGTCATCGTGCTCGAGGTCAGCGAGGTCCATTCCACCGGCATGGCCCGCAGCCGATCGGCAACCAGCCGGGCCTGCGCCACACCCAGTGGCACCAACGCCATGCCGATCTCTTCGTCGCGCTCGTCTTCATGGTCGTACTCGCCGTGACGGATGAGGTAGATCGTACGCACACCGGTGTCCTCGATCTCCTCGGCAGCGACGCCGGTCGAGTCGAGGGCGGCCCGCAACCGGCCCAGAGCCTGGTTGAGGGACTCCGCGCTGGCGTCGCTCCCTCGCAGATGCCCCATCCGGACGACCACGAGATCGAGCGACGGGACAATGATGGTTCGCTGGCCACCGGCGCCCGCCATGTAGTAGGCGTCCTCGGGAAGATCGAGGACACCGGTGCGGTTGAGCCAGAAGAGGCCGCCGTAGACCGGCTCGTCCCAGGCGGAAGCCGGTGTCGAGACCAGCTCGGACCAACCTGCGGGCAGAATCCTCTCCCCCTCCCACACTCCATCCTGGAGGTAGAGCAGCCCCAGCCGGGCCCAGTTGCGGGCGGTGCCATAGTCGTAGCCGGTGAGGAGGAAGTTGCCGTAAGGGTCGGTCTCCAGCACCTGCCGCCGGATGCCGATGCGGTCGAACAGTGCCCGCTGGGGGAAGGTCAGGTACTCCTCATCGCGACCACGGACGAGCTCGCGCACGATGTAGCCCAGACTGAGGGGATCGCTGTTGCGATACCGCCCCTCGGTGTCAGGGGTGAACTGAGAAGGCCGCGAGATCGAAAAGTCGAAAGCATCGATGGCGCCTGTGTACACATACATGTGATCGGGATAGCCCATCTCCGGTCCAAAGTCGGGATCTCGCGGCGCGATGAATTGGAGACCGCTCGACATCCTCAGCAGGTCGATCACGCGTATGGTCGATCGCGGATCACCTGGCCGCTGCCACTCGGCCACCGGCGCCGGGGCCTCCATGTCGAGCAGGCCCTCCCTCACCAGCACTCCGACGAGGGTCGCGGTCAGGCTCTTGCCCATCGACCAACTCTCGAGCTGCGTCTCCCTGTCGATCCCCGGGGCATAACGCTCGGCGATGATCCTTCCCTTGTAGACCACCAGGAAGGCAGCGGTCAGCGACTCGGGCTCGAAGGCGGCCTCTACCGCTTCTGCCAGTAGTCCCGGATCGATCTCGGGTGGCAGCGGCTCGTCCGCCACCACGTCGCCCATCGGCCAGGGCTGGAGGGCAGCGGCCGGCAGGCTGCTCTCGAAGGCCACCGGCTCGAAAAAGACCCCGTCGGCGCCGCGCGGGATGATCACGCAACCCTGGTCGCCGTAGAAGCGGGCGGTGCGCGTGAGCTCGCTGGCCCCGGTGACTCTTACCTCCATCGCCTCCCGGTCGACGGACAGATCGGTGATCCGGTCGATCTCGGCCGCGGGCAGAAAGATGAAGGCGCTGTTGGTGGCGGCCTCGTCGGCATCCCGCCCCGAAACAAAGACCGCCGAGCAGACCACCTTGGCGTAGCCCGCCAGCCCCAGCTCTACGGAGCTCTCCGGCGGAGGAAACCGGGGAGCACGTACGGCAAGGGGCTCGGTGGAGGCGGCGTTCCAACCAAAGGGGCCGCCGATGGCCGGCAGATCGCCTTCGTCTCGGATCTCTTCGGCGGGCGGGACCGGCTGCGCGCACCCGACCGCGAGGCCGGTCAGGAGCGCCAGGGCGGCTGGAATTCCCCTACCAGGCCACGCCATAGTCCTCCCCGTAGTCGCTCGCACCGCCCCACATGGTGCCGTGCTCGCGGTCGAAGACAATGGCGGTGATCGGCCCGGAGGTGCGCGACCGGCTCCCGACCTGGTAGCCCATGGCCTTTAGCTTGGACCGCACCCATTCGGGGACGTCCTCTCGCAGCTCGAGCCGTCCCGGCTCCGACTTGTGGTCGCCAAACGAGCTCTGCATCTGGTAGCTCACAAGGTTGGGGGCCTCGACCGCCTGCTGGACGTTCATCCCGAACTCGACGACGTTGAGGAAGAACTGGAGCAGGTTCTGGTCCTGGGTGTCACCCCCCTGGACGGCAAAGGAGAGATAGGGCTTGCCCTCCTTGAGCGCCATCCCGGGGGTGAGCGTCGCCCGCGGGCGTTTGCCCGGCTCGACCAGGTTGTAGGGGTTGAGCCGCTCGTCCAGCACAAAGCTCTGCATCCGTTGCGACAGCCCGACACCGGTCTCACCGGCGATCACCGCCGGGATCCAGGCGCCGCTGGGGGTGATCGAGACCACCCACCCTTCGGCGTCGGCTGCTTGAATCGAGGTGGTGCCGGCCTGGAAGGCCTCGTCGTGGGTCATCAGCTGGCTCTGCTGCCACCCACCCTCGCCCTCGGCATCTCCCGTGGGCGGGATCGGTGTCCATTTCTCCAGCAGATCGAGGAACGGGTTCTCACCGCCCTGGAACGGGTAGGGATCGCCCGGCTTGACGTCGGGATCGTTCTTCTCCCAGTCGATCTGCTCGAAGCGATGCCGAGCGTACTTCTTGGAGAGCAGACCGGCGATCGGCTCCTCGGGTGGCATATAGGGGTCCCCGTAGTAGAAGTCCCGGTCGGCAAAGGCCAGGTTCATCGCCTGGTAAAGCGCGTGAATGTAGGCGGCGCTGTTGTAGCCCATCGCCCCGAGGTCGACGTTCTCGAGGATGTCGAGGGCCTGGAGCATCACCGGCCCCTGGACCCAGTGGGTCAGCTTGTAGACCTCGATCCCTTTGTAGTCGGTGGAGACCGGCTCCTCGATGTGGACCTGCCAACGGTCCAGGTCCTCCATGGTGATGAGCCCCCCCTGCTCCTGGGTACTGCGCACTAGCTCGCGGGCGATGTCCCCGCGGTAGAACCGATCGTAGGCGGCGTAGATCGCCTCCTGGCGAGTCCTGCCCGCCGCCAGCGCCTGCTGCTCGGCGTCCACCAGCTTCTCGAGCGTCGCCAGCAGATCGGGCTGGCGGAAGATCTCCCCCGGGTAGGGGGCCGCGCGCTCCTGCGAGTCATCGTCCGCGAGATGAGGAAGAAAGACCTTTTTAGAGTAGGGCCACTGCATGAAGAGCTCCTTGCGGCGCTCCATGTTGTCGGCCTGGGACTTCTCGATCGGATAGCCCTCGGCCATCTGCATGGCTGGCTCGAGCACCTCGGCCAGGCTCAACTTGCCGTACTCCGCCAGCATCACCATCAGCCCGCCGGGGGTCCCCGGGGTCACCGCTGCCAAAGGCCCGAACTCGGGTGGGTAGCGCATACCCTTATCTTTGAAGTACTCGACCGTGGCACCCGTCGGCGCTACCCCAAGCGCGTTGATCCCGATCACCTTGCCGGTCTGCGGGTTGTAGATCAGCGCCTGGGTCTCACCCCCCCACCCCAGCGTGTCCCACATCGTCGAGGTGGCGGCAAGCATCGAGCAGGCGGCGTCCACCGCGTTCCCCCCCTTGCCAAAGACCAGCGCCCCCGCCGTCGCCCCCAGCGGCTTACCGGTGATCGCCACCCAGTGCCGCCCATGGAGCACCGGCTTGACCGTCCGCTGTGCCAGCGCCGGCGCCTCGAGAGTCAGGGTGAGAAGAAGCGCAAAGACCAGCCCTGCAAGCTGCAGGCGGTGTCCAAGTGTCGGCATCCACATCCTCCTTCTACGCTCGGGTGTAGTCGGATCTACCTCTGGCTCCGCAACCGGCCCATTCTATGCCTGTCCGGTGCCGGCGACCTCACCGATCGTGACACCTATCCGGTAGCTGCCTATCTCGCGGGTGCGTGCCCGTTTTGGCCAGGTATTTCCTGGCGATTCGCGGCCACCTGGTCAGCAAGACCAAGACTCCCCTGGTCCAGCAGCGGGTCGTTCTGCGATTCGCCAGCAAATACCTCGAGTTCTTGCGGCACACGCTCCGAGGCTCGTGGAAAGGGCGAACCAGAACGAAGGATTTCCTCTCATGCGGCGTCCAAATGTGTACCAGTGCACTTTAGATGTCGCAGCGGCGCCTCAGGGCGTTCACACAACCTTGTCAAGAGGAGG
Organism: Thermoanaerobaculia bacterium; assembly: GCA_049678185.1. Taxonomy (GTDB): domain Bacteria; phylum Acidobacteriota; class Thermoanaerobaculia; order Multivoradales; family JAHEKO01; genus M0029. Next base: position 14,119 of record JBAUDS010000043.1, on the reverse strand, counting down.
AAGGAAATGTCGAAGCGAACTCGAATGTCGACGATACTCCCGGTGGCCATGGCCGCCATGCTATTGGTATGGGCCGCACCTATGTGGGCTGGCGATGGCGATGACGACGACGATGACGGTGGGGTGATCCCCTTCGATGTCGCCACTATCTACTTCGAGCTCAACGACACGGATGGAGACCTCGGGATCCAGGCGCTGATCGATGGTGAGCCGTGGAAGATACTCGAGATCGAGGCCCCCAACGGTCGCAACAACCTCCAGATTCGGCTAAGAGGCAGCCTCAGACGCCAGGGCCTGACCGCAGAGTGCAGGAGGCCGCCATCGCTGCGGTGGCGGACATCGGCGACGACGATTCGGCGTGGGCGCTTTCAGTCTCGCTGAACGACGACGACCCGGCTCTACGTGAGCAGACGGTCTACGCGCTGGGGAGCATCGGCGGGGAGGCCGCCATCGTGCTCTTGCAGATGGCGCTCGCCGACGACCACGACTTCATTCGGGAAGCGGCGGAAGAGGCCTGGAGGAGCTATCGGACTGAGGAGGGATATGCCCTCGTCGAGGCTCGGGTATGCCAGGTGAGGCAGGAGCTCCTGCTTCATGCGACTCGTATCGCCGACATGAGACACCATGCCGATGCGGATGAAGTCCCGGTGAAGCGGAGCCGTGGAACCGGTGACCAGGGCGAAGGCTTCCACCGCGGCAGCCGCGGCGTAGAACGTCCAGCGCGGCAGCCGCAGTGGCTTCGCGGTGCCCCAATGCGCGGCGAATCGGTCGAGACCGTCCTGGAGAGTCAGCGGCACGTCGTCGCCGAGATGATAGATGCCGCGCACTCCTTCGCGCTCGATGGCAGCACGCACACATGAAAGGAAATCCGGCAGCGCCAGCCAGTGGTACCACGTCGGCTCTCGCCACACCGCCAGCAGCCGCCTGTGCATAAGCCGACGAGCCACCTCGATCATCAACACACCGCTGCCGTAGATTGTTCCTGATCGAAGGATGATCGGCGTCGTTGTCGAGCCTGCCGCCAGCTCGATCATCAGCCGCTCGGCCGCGAGCCGTGTCCGGGCGTGTACCGAAGGCGGCGTGGCATCCAGGCGCCCGGTGGCGGGATGTGCCGGCGTGGTGTCCCCTTCCACATGCGGAAAGCTGATGAGAATGAACTTACCTACCCCTTCCTGAATCGCTGACCTCAGGATGTTGTCGACGTAGGTCACATTGGTAAAAGACAGGAAGCTGGCCGGCCGCGGTGCGAACAGCACCCCGGCCAGGTGCACGATGCAATCGACCTCGGCGCACACGCCAGCCAGTGTTGCGGGATCGCCAAGATCAGCCCGAACAATCTCCACACTGCCAGCCGAGCGCAGATCCGGCGCGAGCTCGGTGCGGTGCGTCATCAACCGCAACTGATGCGGCGACTCGAGCAGTGCACGGGCAAGGAACGTAGCGAGGTTGCCAGCGGCCCCAGTGATCAGAATCCTCATGCCCATTTCGAGTATCTCATCGTGGAATACGAATCCCTCAGGTTGCGACCTCGATGAGTGTAGACTGTCCACGAGAGTTGCTGAAAGTAAGGTGGCGCCGCGGGATGCCAAGGGGCTCATAGCCGGAGTCGGCATGATCGGTCGGACGATCTCCCACTACAAGATCCTGGAGAAGCTCGGTGAAGGGGGCATGGGCGAGGTCTACCGCGCCGAGGACACCAAGCTCGGCCGGCAGGTGGCGATCAAGATACTGCCCGATGCCTTTACCACCGACCCCGAGCGGCTGGCTCGGTTCGAGCGCGAGGCCAGAGCGCTGGCTGCCCTAGATCATCCGAACATCGTCCACATCTACTCGGTGGAAGAGGCCGAGGGTATCCACCTGCTGACGATGCAGTTGGTCGAAGGCGGGCGTCTGTCGGAGCTGATCACGGAAGACGGTATGTCGTTGGAGCGGTTTCTCCAGCTGGCGATTCCTCTTGCAGACGGCCTCCGAGCCGCCCATGAAAAAGGCATCACGCACCGGGATCTGAAACCCGAGAACCTGATGATCGACCGCGAGGGCCGGGTCAAGATCCTGGACTTCGGACTCGCCAAGCTCAAAGCTCCCTATGCGGGTGTCGAGGCCAGCCTGCTGCCCACCGAGGCCATGACCCGGGAGGGGGTGGTCATGGGCACGGTTCCCTATATGTCGCCGGAGCAGGTCCAGGGGGAGCCGGTGGATCACCGGACGGACCTCTTCTCCCTGGGCGTCATCTTCTACGAGATGCTCACAGGGCGCCGCCCGTTCCAGGGGAAGAACTCCGCGGCTTTGATTTCGAGCATTTTGCGAGACATGCCGGCTCCGGTTTTCGAAATTCGGTCGGGCTTACCCGAGCAGTTGGACCGCATCGTCAGTCGCTGTGTGGAGAAGGAACCGGAGGACCGGTTCCAATCGGCCGGGGAGGTGTGCACCGAGTTACGACATCTCGAGAGAGCTCTGTCCGCGATTCGACCGGCCCCCGTCGAGGCCGGTGCCGAGCAGGCACCAATGGAGAAGGCAACGGTTTCGGCCCCGACTCCCACAAGAGGACAGAGATATTGGTGGTTCATGGCTGCCGCTCTGATTGCTTCGGCGATCATCTCCGTGTACTACGCGCTGCCTGGCCTGAGACGCAAGGCCCCGGTCGAATCGCTCGCGCCCCTGCGGACGAGCTACAAGCAGTTGACCTCGCAGCCCGAGGCGGAGCAGTACCCGAGCCTGTCGCCCGACGGAAAGTGGGTGGTCTATTCCGGCGAGGGGTCAGGCCACCACGACATCTACCTGCAGAGGGTGAGCGGACAGACCCCAATCAACCTCACCGAGGATTCTCCAGCGGACGACAAACAGCCGGCCTTTTCTCCCGATGGTGAGCAAATCGCTTTCCGATCGAGCCGGGAGGGAGGCGGGCTCTTTGTGATGGGACCGACCGGCGAAGCGGTCCGGCGCGTGACGCGTTCTGGGTTCAACCCGGCATGGTCACCTGACGGGGGCCAACTCGTCTTCGCCACCGAGAACGTGGAGTTGAAACCCCTGAACTGGCAAGGTCGGAGCGAGCTGTGGGTAGCGGACGTGTCCACGGCCGAGTCGCATCGACTCAGTGAGGGCGACGCAGTGCAGCCAAGCTGGTCGCCGGGTGGTCACCGGATCGCATACACGGCCAGATGGAAGGATCCGACCCACATGGACATCAGGACGATCCCGGCGGGCGGTGGCGAGTCTGTGGCCGTGACCGATGATGTCGCGACCGACTGGAGTCCGGTCTGGTCGCCAGACGGCCGCTACCTATATTTCGCCAGCGATCGGGCCGGCAGCATGAATCTCTGGCGAGTTGCTGTCGACGAAGTAACCGGCGAGGCACTGGGCGAGCCCCAGCCGATCACCACACCGGCGACGTTTCTCGCTCACCTGAGCCTTTCGGCCGACGGGCGGACGGTTGCCTACAACTCCGTGCTTATGACCCAGAACGTTCAGAAAGCGGCGGTAGATCCTGTCACCGGCTCGGTGCAGGGTGAGCCCAGCTGGGTCACCAGCGGGTCGATCCTCTGGTCCTCGCCCGATCCGTCCCCGGACGGCGAATGGCTCGCCTTCTACTCGAGAGTTCAGCCCGAGGGAGATATCTATCTCGCCCGCACGGACGGCACCGGCCTGCGCCAGGTGACAAGCGATGAAGCGCTGGATCGCGTGCCACGTTGGTCACCGGACGGCGAGTGGATAGCCTACTTCTCGAACCGGAGCGGGAGCCTCGAGGTCTGGAAGATCCGTCCAGACGGCAGCGATCAGACGCAGCTGACCGAAATGGACGTCAGTCTTTCGGCCTGGTCGCCGGACAGCTCGCGTATCGCCGTCGCCGACCTCGAAGCCAACACGGTCTACGTGGTCGAGTCGGATCGGACGGCGACCGATCAGGATCCCATGGCGCTGCCTTCACCCGACGACTCGCTCGCTCCCTTCCTTGTGCCCTCCTGGTCGCCCGATGGGAAACATCTGGCGGGCCAGAGTGGCTTTCCGGGTACCGGAATCCTGACGTTCTCGTTTGAGTCCGAAACCTACGAGCGCCTGACGGACTTCGGCGAGTGGTCGGCCTGGCTCCCCGACAGTCGTCAGATCATGTTCGTATCCGGCGGTAAGGAGTTCTACGTCGTCGACAGTCGGTCGAAGGACGTGCGAAAGGTCTTCTCAGTGCCGCGGGATGTCATTGGACCCCCCCGGCTCTCTCGTGACGGCAGCGAAGTCTTCTTCACCAGGCGGGTGACCGAGGCCGACGTCTGGCTCCTCACGCTTAGCGAAGACTGAAAGCGTCTGGCTCGACGAGGACCTGATTCTCATCTCTCTACCAGCCGGGCGTGGCCCGGCGTTTTTGCTACCATCGGCACTCTGTATTCTTCTATTGAGGAGGAAAGGTAGCCATGAAAGAGACGCGCTGCTGCAGGATAGGTTTTGTCCGCTGGATTCCCGCTTTGTTCTTGATCGGTGTTGTTGCCATCACGCCCGTTTTCGCGGTCGAGGAGGAGGAGACTCCCTTCGATCACCTCGAGTGGCGAAATATCGGTCCGGTCAATATGAGCGGCCGGGTGGCCGATGTGGAGGGGATTCCGGGTAACCCCAATGTGCTCTATGTCGGCTCGGCCTCGGGTGGGGTGTGGAAGACGGTCGACGGTGGGCTGACCTTCAAGCCCCTTTTCGACGAACAGCCGATCGCCTCGATCGGGGATCTCGCTTTGGCGCCTTCGAACCCCGATGTCATCTACGTCGGCTCGGGCGAGGCCAATGCTCGCAACAGCGTCTCCTTTGGCAACGGGGTCTACAAGTCGACCGACGGCGGTCAGAGCTGGACCCATGTCGGGTTGGAGAACACTCGGCACATCTCGCGCGTGCTGGTCTCACCCCTCGACCCGGATGTGGTCTTTGTCGGTGCCATGGGTAGCTTCTGGGGCCCCAACGAGGAGCGGGGGGTCTTTCGCTCCACCGATGGCGGGGCCACCTGGGAGAAGGTTCTTTATCTCGACGACAAACACGGGGTCTCGGACATGGACATAGACCCTACCAATCCCAACATTCTCTTTGCCGGTCTCTGGCATTTCGACCGCAAGCCCTGGACCCACACCACGGGCAGCGAGGAGGGCGGGGTCTGGAAGTCGGTGGATGGTGGCGACACCTGGGAGAGGCTCGAGGAGGGGCTACCCGAGGGCGTCGTCGGGCGGATCGGGGTCAAGATCGCGCCCAGCAACCCCGAGGTCGTCTATGTCATAGCCGAATCCGACGAGGGGACGCTCTTCCGCTCGGATAATCGAGGCAAGGAATTCAAGAAGGTCTCGGATAACGTCCAGATCGTCTCCCGCGGTCTCTATTACACCGACATGCGGGTGGATCCGGGCGACGAGAACCGGGTCTATGCGGTGTCCAGCCGGCTCTTTCTCTCGGTCGACGGCGGCAAGAATTTCGATCGGATCTCCCAATCGACCCATGTCGACTTTCACAGCCTGTGGATCGACCCGGAGAACTCGGATCGGCTCTGGCAGGGCCAAGACGGCGGTGTCGCGGTCTCCTACGACCGGGGCAAGACCTGGGAGCCAATCCGCAACCTTCCCCTGGCTCAGTTCTACCAGGTCTTCCACGACAACCGGGAGCCCTTTTACGTGGTCGGTGGCGGGCTCCAGGACAACGGTACCTGGTACGGGCCGAGCCGCACCCGCGAGCCGGCCGGCATCCTCCCCGACGATTGGCGGATGATGAGCTTTGGCGACGCCTATTGGGTCGTCCCCCATCCCACCCAGGAGGATCTCTTCCTCTCCGAATCGCAAGCCGGCAACATCGTTCGCACCGACATGCGAACCCGGCAACAGATAGACGTTTCCCCCCAGCCGCGGCGCAACGACGGCGGACCGGTGGAGGCTCTCGAGTATCGGTTCAACTGGAACGCCCCCATCGTCTACTCGCCCCACGATCCGATGACCGTCTACTTTGCCGGCAATGTGATTTTCAAGACCCAAGATTTTGGTGATACCTGGGAGAAGATCAGTCCCGATCTCACCACCGACGATCCGGACAAGCAGGGCGAGGCCGGCGGACCGGCCTGGACCGAGAACACCACCGCCGAGTACCACTGCACGATCATCAGCTTTGCCGAGTCACCAGTCGAAGCCGGGGTGTTGTGGTCCGGGAGCGATGACGGTCTGCTCTATGTCTCCCGGGACGGCGGCGAGAATTGGACCAACGTGATCGGCAACGTGTCGGGTATGCCGGAGTTCTCACCCGTCTCGCACATCGAGGCGTCGAGGACCGACGCCGGTACCGCCTTCGCCGCCTTCGACCGGCACATGTTCGACGATCTCCATCCGCACATCTACAAGACCACCGACTTCGGTCAGACCTGGTCGCGGGTCTCGACCGAAGGGATCCCCGATCAGGCCTGGGTGTGGATCGTGCGCGAGGATCCGAGGAACACCGATCTGCTGTGGGCCGGGACCGAGCTCGGTCTCTATGCCTCCTATGACAGCGGCGGCAGCTGGCAACAGATGCATCTGAAGAATCTGCCGACGGTCGCAATCCACGACATCCTCGTCCACCCGCGGGAGAACGACCTCATCCTGGGCACACATGGCCGCGCCATCTGGATCTTCGATGACGCCACCCCGCTGCAACAGTTCTCGGACGAGGTAGCCGCCGAAAAGGCCGCTCTCTTCGAGATGCGGCCGGCGATCCGCTTCCCCACCCGCTTTACCCGCTACGGGCTGGGCGACAAGAGTCACCGGGCCCCCAACCCGCCGGCCGGGGCACTGATCACCTACTTCCTGCAAGAGAAGATCGAGGAAGAGAAATCCGGCAAAGAGGGCGAGGATGGTGAAGACGCCGTGAAGCCCGACGACGCGGAGGAGAAAGGCAAGAAGGAGGAGCGGATCAAGATCGAGATCCTCGACTCCGCCGGTGAGGTCATCCGCACCCTCGACGGGGAGAAGCTGGGCAAAGAGGCCGGTCTCAACCGGGTGGCCTGGAATCTGGCCGCCGACCCGGCTCGGCCGCGCAACGACGAAAAACCCGAGCCCAGTTTCTTTCGTCCCGAGCCTCGCGGACCGATGGTGCTCCCCGGCACCTACACCGTCCGCTTGACAGTGGACGGCGAGAGTCACGACCAGCCGGTCGAGGTGGGGGTCGATCCGATGGTCGATGTATCGGCCGCGGATTTGGCCACCGAGTACTCGGTCGCCAGCGAGCTCACGGCCATGCAGTCGGCGATCAATGACGGTCTGCGGGGGCTCGACGCGCTGAAGAGTCAGCTCGAGGCACGGCGAGCGACGGTCGAGCTGATGAAACGGGAGCTCCCCGAAGAGCTCGAGACCGCCTGGAAAGAGCACGACGAGGCGGCAAAGGAGATCATCGAGAAGCTGGCCCGTAAAGAAGACAAGCCATTCTGGAGCCAGGGTCCCCGGCTGGCGGGGCGACTCGGTGGGCTCTTCTACGAGGTGGATAGCCAGTTCGCGGCCCCGACGGCCGCCCAGATGGACTACTTCGAGGAGCTCAAGGTCGATTACCGCGAGCTGACGAACGAGCTCAATCGCTTCTTCAGCATCGAGATCCCGGCACTCAATGCCCTGCTGGAGACACACGGGGTGCCACCGGTAGCGGTACCCGAGGCAATAGCGCTCGACTGAGAAGCCGCCGACGACAAACCGAAGCGGCCGGTCTCCGTGCCGGCCGAGACTCCGGCGCCGCCCAGGCGCGGTATATTGGGGCCATCTTCGATGATCGGAAAGACTCTCTCCCAGTTTCGGATCACCGCTAGGCTCGGTGCGGGCGGCATGGGTGAGGTCTACCTGGCCGAGGACACAAAGCTCAAACGCAGGGTGGCGATCAAGGTGTTGCCGGAAGAGATGGCCACCGACCCACAGCGTCTCGAGCGCTTTCAGCGCGAGGCCGAGGCCGTCGCCGCCCTCAATCACCCCAACATCGTCGCCATCCACGAGGTCGGCGAGGCCGACTCGATTCACTTTCTGGTCATGGAACTGGTGGAGGGCCGGCAGCTGGGGGAGGTCATCCCCGGCGGCGGGCTGAGCCTCGACAAGCTCTTCGGCTATGCCATCCCGCTGACCGAAGCCCTGGCGGCCGCCCACGACAAAGGCATCCTCCACCGCGATTTGAAGCCCGGCAATGTGATGGTCAACGAGGAGGGGCGGGTCAAGGTGCTCGACTTCGGCCTGGCCAAGCTGCGCGAACGCTCAGACGACCAGGCCGACCAGACCCACCTCGCCACCGACTCCATCACCCAGGAGGGTCTCATCCTGGGCACCGCCGCCTACATGTCGCCGGAGCAGGCCGAGGGCAAGACGATCGATCACCGCTCCGACATCTTCTCGCTCGGAGTGGTGCTCTACGAGATGGCCACCGGCAATCGACCTTTCAAAGGAGACACCAACCTCTCGCTCCTCTCCTCGATCCTCAAGGACAAGCCCCAGCCGGTCAGCGAGGTGAAGACCGGTCTGCCCCGCCACCTGGGGCGGATCATCCTCCGCTGTCTGGAGAAGGACCCGGAGCGGCGATTTCAATCGGCCAAGGATGTCCGCAACGAGCTCGAGGGCCTCAAAGGCGAGGTCGTCTCGGGCGAGGTGGTCACCGGTCCGGTCACCGCGGCACCCGCGCTGACCGCCGGCAAGCGGATGGGGCTGATCGCCGCCGGTGCGGTGGCGGTGGTGATCGCGTTTGTGGTCGCTTTTCTCCTCTCCAGGTCACCCCCACAAACCCCGGTCGAGGCGGGCCGGCCGCAGATCCGGTCGCTGGCCGTGCTCCCTCTCGACAACCTCACCGGCGATCCCGAGCAGGAGTTCTTTGTCGACGGCATGACCGAGGCGCTGATCACCGATCTGTCCAAGATCGGCTCGCTCAAGGTGATCTCGCGCACCTCGGCCATGCAGTACAAGGACGTGCAGAAGCCGTTGCCCGAGATCGGCCGCGAGCTCAACGTCGAAGGCATCGTCGAAGGCTCCGTCCAGCGCGCCGGCAATCGGGTGCGGATCAGTGCCCAGCTGGTCGAGACCGCCACCGACCAGCACGTCTGGGCCGAAAGCTACGAGCGCAACGTCGAAGATGTCTTCGCCCTACAAAGCGAGGTGGCCAAGGCCATCGCCAGAGAGATCCAGATCACGCTCAGCCCGGAGGAGGAGACCCGGCTCACCACCACCCGGCAGATCGATCCCGCCGCCCACGAGGCCTACCTCAAGGGCCGATTCTTCTGGAACAAACGCGATCCGGAGGCCGCCCAGCGAGGACTCGAGCTCTTCCAGCAGGCCCTCGAGATCGATCCAAGCTACGCCATGGCCTGGGTGGGTGTGGCCGACTCCCACATCATCGCCTCGGGCGACTATCTGGGTCTTCCGTCCGCCGAGGCCAACGACCGCGGGCGGGCGGCGATCCAAAAGGCCTTGGAGCTCGATGAGACCCTGGCCGAGGCCCACATCTCGCTGGCCGCGATCATGATGGAGGGCGATTGGGATCTACAGGGGTCGGAGAAGGAGTTCCAGCGGGGCCTCGAGCTCAACCCCGGTTACGCGACCGGCCACCAGTGGTATGCCGAGCTGCTGAGCGCAATGGGCCGGCACGAAGAGTCGATCGCCGAGATGAAGAAGGCCCACGAGCTCGATCCCCTGTCGCTCATCATCAATGCGTCGCTCGGTTGGCGCTACCTCTACGCGGGGCGATTCGAAGAGTCTCTAGAACAGTGCCTCAGGACTCTGGAAATGGAGCCGTTGTTTGTCAACGGGGCCACCTGCGTCGCAGAATCCATAGTCGGCACCGGTCGACTCCCCGAGAATCCATCCGAGTTCTCGCAATACTGGGAGGTCCAGGGTGCGACTCCGCAGCAGATCGAAGAGCTCGAGAGTGCCCTCTCGAGCTCCGGCGTCGAGGGCTTCTGGTCGTGGCACCTGGGAGTCCTAGAAGCCCAACCCCAGGAAGGGTGGCAGCGCCTACGCCTGGTAGACGCCTACGCTCAGCTCGGCCGCATCGACGAGGCCTTCGCGGTGCTCGAGACCGGCTTGGAGGACCATGAAGGCTGGATGATCTACATCGGCGTCTGGCCCTTCCTCGACCCCCTACACTCCGACCCCCGCTTCGACGACCTCCTCCAGCGCGTTGGAATTCCCCAGTAACCCGTCTTCGACCGACGCTTAGCGCGTGCCTAGACGAATCGGCCGGCCTCCGTGCCGGTCGACCTGTCGGCCGAGCTGAATGCACCGCCGGACAGGCCACAAGGCCCTCCCCTAATCCGTCGCTCAGCCGGTCGCAGCCTGTTTCTTCCTTGTTCGTTGGTAATGGCGGCGGGCTTTGGCTCGGTTGCCGCAGGTTTTCATGTCGCACCAGCGGCGGCGGTGGGTGCGGCTGCGGTCGACAAAGAGCCAGGTGCAGCGGTCGGAATTGCACTCGCGGACGTGGTGGATCTCGGCGGAGGTCAGGAGCTCGGCGGCTGACTGGAGGACCGGCCAGAGCATCCGGTCGAGTGCTCCAGGCGGGCCGGACCACCTCCACTCGAACCCATCCTCTCCCTCGACGACAGCACGATAGGGGAACACTCTGCTCAGGGCCCGATTGAGGGCAGTGAGATCCCGCACCGCGGGGCGGCTGCCGGCGGCTAGCGCGGAGAAGATCCGGTGGACACACTCGCGGAGAGCGATGGCCTCGTCAAAAACCTGTACCGCCTCGTCCTTGTGCCGGGCGGCTCGACGCTCGAGTCTTCTGACCAGCGCTGAGTCGATGAGCCCCGCCTGACGGCCCCAAGCGAGCAGATCGGAATAACTCGTCAGATACTCGTTGGTGGAGCTGGGCCGATCCCCCACCGTGTTGGCGAAATCGAGACAGATAGCGCCCCCCGACATCTCGAATGTGTGCTCGGCTGGGGCCTTTTGAGCTTGCTTCATTCTCTTCATTATAACCCATTTAAAGTACTTGACAGGTTATCAGTTCTCACTTACACTATAACCTGTATTGATTATTTCACTAGTTAGTCAATTCTCCAGAAGGGGGCCCGAGCATGAGCGAGATCGAGCGTATCCGGGATCAGCTGAAGCGCAGCCACCAGGGGGAGACTTGGCACGGCCCGTCGGTCCGCGAGGTCCTCGACGGGATCTCCGCCGAGCGGGCCGCGGCCCGCTCGCTGGGCGAGGCGCACACCATCTGGGAGCTCGTCCTTCACATGGTTGCCTGGACAGAGGTCGCCCGCCGGCGGCTCGAAGGCGAGCGGATCGACTCGCTTCCGGACGAGGAGGATTTCCCGCAAGTCGTCGATCCGGGGGAGGAGGCCTGGAAGCAGGCTCTCGCCCAGCTGGACGACGCGCACGCCCAGCTCGACGCGACGCTGTCACGGTTCGAAGAGAGTCGGTTGGATGACCCGGTGCCGCTACGTGACGACTCCTACTACACGATGCTCCACGGTCTGGTCCAACACAACGCCTACCACGCCGGCCAGATCGTGCTACTCGGGAAGGTCACCTGAAAGGAAGAATCGCCATGACCGTAATGCCCGACACCACTCTTCACAGCCAGCTGCTCGACCGGCGACAGCAGCTCGTCGCCGCCACCGTCACCCGGGATCGCCCTCACCTGAGGCACCTGCTCCAGGAAGTCGACACCGCACTCGAGCGGTTCGATGCAGGCTCCTACGGCCTATGCCAGGTCTGTCACGTGCCGATCGAGGATGAGAGGCTCAGGGCCGACCCGTTGGTCAATGTCTGTCTGGCTTGTCTCTCCGAAGATCAAGCGCGGGCTCTAGAAAAGGATCTGGAGCTGGCCGCCCGGATCCAGACTGGGCTGCTGCCCGCTCGCCACATTTCATTTGGCGGTTGGGAGATCCATCATCGCTACGAGCCGGCGGGACCGGTGAGCGGTGACTACTGCGATCTGGTCGAGCCCCGCCACGACAGCGACTCGCGTTACTTTCTCTTTGGCGACGTCTCGGGCAAGGGGGTCTCCGCTTCGATCCTCATGTCTCATCTCCAGGCCCTGTTTCGGTCTCTCATCAGCCTGGGTCTGCCTCTTGACGAGCTCCTCGAGCGGGCCAACCGCCTTTTCTGCGAGAGCACGCTGGCGAGCTCCTTTGCGACCCTGGTGGTGGGACGGCTGCACCGGTCGGGGGTGGTGGAGCTGGTCAATGCGGGCCACTGTCGGCCGCTGCTGATCCGCGAGGACGAGGCGGTTGCTCTCCCTGCCACCGATCTCCCCTTTGGTCTCTTCTCGCAAGGAAGCTTCGAGCTCCAGCGTCTCGAGCTTGGCGCCGGCGATCTGCTCTTTCTCTACACCGACGGTCTGTCGGAGGCGAGCAACGAAACGGAAGAGGAGTACGGTGAGGAACGGATTCGCGCGGTGGTGGCCTGCACCAGGGGTCTGTCGGCCGAGCAGGCCACGCGGGTCTGTCTCGACGACGTCCGGGACTTTCGCAATGGGAACGGGCGCACGGACGACCTCACGCTGATGGCCATCCGCCGGCTCGCTTGATCGTCAGCCCGGAGCTAGCCAGCGTCCCCGGGATCGACCAGGCGACCGATAAAGAGGATGCTCCCTGTTACCCGGTCGCGCACCAGAAACAGAAAGGGGTGGTCGGCGCGGAAGATCTCGGGCTCCGGTGGCATGCTGGTCAGACCGATGGTCACACCGGCCGCGGCCGCGGCCTCGGTGCCCTCCTCGTTGACCTTGACAAAGGCCTTGTGGAAGACCCCGTCGATAAAGAGGTCGCGGGCTCCGGTCATGCGTGAGAAGTCGGCGCTGTCCGGATCACCCTCCTGGGGAGACGTGAAGGCCGAGGGCATACCCATTTCGCTCAGGGTGTCCTTCATCGAGAAGCCGGTATTCATCTCGAACCGGGGCAGGTAGACGGTCACTTCCCTTTGGGCCAGCCCACGGATCCAGCCGGTGAGCCTCTCGTTGCTGAGCTGTGCTTCAATGGCCGCCAGACCGTCTCTGGCCGACGGCAGCACGACGATCATCGACAGGTCATCGCCGACATAGGGGAGCTCGAGTAACTGGAAGTCGGGGTAGCGGACATACCGCTGATCCCCCTTTCTCATCATCAGTGGTACTTCGATCTCGCGATCCCCAGGCGCAAAAAAGGGTGACTTCACCGTGCTCTTGCGATCGAACTGATACTGCCAGTCCCCCTTGAAGTAGACCGCGTTGGTGAGCACCAGACGAGTAAGGGCTTCGATGCTCCCCGGCGGCAGCAGATCCTGGATCCGGTCCGATGTCTGCTTCTCTACCCAGCGATTGATCGTTTCGCGGGCCCCCTCAGGCGCCTTGGCAAAGTCGAGGGTCTCGAAGCCGGCGCCGTAGTGCTGTTTGCAGACGGCCAGAAACTCCTCCTCGAAGTCGAAGCCGGGCTGTCCCCAGAGCCGGTTGGCTATATCCAGTCGATAGCCGCCAGCCGAGGAGCCGCGCGCGAGGCTCTCCGCGAGCGCCGCAAAGCTGGGGTGAACGCTTTCGACATCGATGGGAAAGTGGAGGACCTCCTCCATCTCCTCCCTGGTCTCGCCCGCTGCGCCCGCCGAGGTCATGGCCAGCGCGGTCGAGAGGCTCAAGGGGGAGAAGAAGAGATTGCCTCCGCCCTCACCCAGCTTTCGGTAGAGGTCGACCGCAAAGAGATTGCCGCCCTCGACCACGGCGGGTAGATCCCGCTCCGCCTCGGGTGCGATCTCCCTCATGCTGTCCCCGTCCGCGCCGTTACAGCCCAGCACCACGAGGAGCCCGGCAAGGGCAGGCAAAAAGCACTTTCTAGGCATGACACTTCTCCGTCAGGTGGTTGAACTTGCACCTCCAGATCGAGGATATACCCAATTGCCGATGCTCGGCTCAGGCGTCGACCGCTCCGGACCGTGGTAGCGTTCGGTCTGCATTCACCAACGCAATATCTGAGGAGGATCGACATGCGTAATCAAGTGAGTCTCAAGATGATTGTCTTCATTCTGATTCTAGGCGTGGCAGCGCTTCCCTCTTTCGCCCAGCGTGGCGACGATGCCGAGCGGGCGAGCAAGAACGGCCAGGCGGCGGGGACGATCGACGGCGTCGAGGTGACCGTCGAATACGGTCGGCCAAACGTCAAGGGACGCGAGATCTGGGGCGGGCTGGTGCCCTACGGCAAGGTCTGGCG
>JBAUDS010000042.1:0-3189 GCA_049678185.1 Thermoanaerobaculia bacterium | reverse complement strand
CCCGCGACGTCATGGAGAGAGCCAGACAGGCGTGTGCGGCTCGACCGGTGAAGACCGAAACCGGCGAGTTGGTGGTCACCGTCAGCCTCGGCGCCGCGGTGGTCGAGCACGTCAACGGTCTCGATATTCCCACCATCCTCCGCACCGCCGACAGCGCCCTCTACCGCGCCAAGAACGAAGGCCGCAACCGCTCCATCGTCGAGTCGGTTACCTGAAGCACCCCGTTGCAACTTCAGCGGTTGACATCCTTCCCCTGTGAAGAGGGTGGCAGCTGTCTCTAAGGCGGCCGAGGTATCGTACTCCCCCGTATGCTCGAGAGAAACGAAACGATGGAGCCTCGCAGGCAATGAAAGAACTCAGAGCCGAGCTCGCCGCGATCGATCGTCAGATCCTGGGTCTGGTCGCCAGACGCCAGGAGTTGGCCAAGTCCATTGGCCAGGTCAAGGATCAGGGGGAGCTGTCGCTGCGTGATTTTGCGCAGGAGAAGGAGGTCATCGAACGGGCGCGCGCCAGCGCTCGAGAGCTCGGGATCTCGACCGAGGTGGGCGAAGAGGTGATGCACCTTCTCATCGAGTACTCGCTAACGGCGCAGGAGCACCAGCGGGTGGCGGCGCAGGGCGGGGGCGGTGGCCGCCGGGCGCTGGTGATCGGCGGCTCCGGACGCATGGGGGCATGGTTCACACGTTTTCTCACCTCTCAGGGATTCGAGGTGGAGGTGGCGGACCCGGTGGCTCCGGTCGGTGATCTCCATCATCTAGCCGACTGGCGGGAATCCCCTTTGGATCACGACCTAATTGTCGTCGCAGCCGGCCTCAAAGCAACACAGGAGATCCTGAGCGAGATGGTCGCGCGGCGCCCCCGGGGTGTGGTCTTCGATATCGGGTCACTCAAGTCCCCGCTCCGCCAGCCGTTGCGCGAGCTGGCCGCAGCCGGGGTCGAGGTGACCTCGATCCACCCGATGTTCGGGCCGGACACCGAGTTGCTTTCGGGCCGGCATGTCATCCTGGTCGATCTTGGGAGCAACGAGGCCAACCATCGAGTCCGCGAGCTCTTTGGCTCCACCATGGCCGAGGTGGTGGAGATGGATCTCGAGCACCACGACCGGGCGGTGGCCTACATCTTGGGTCTGTCACACGCCCTGAACATCGCCTTCTTCACGGCGCTCGCCGAGAGTGGGGAAGCGGTGCCCCA
The DNA here is from genome assembly GCA_049678185.1 of Thermoanaerobaculia bacterium. Taxonomy (GTDB): domain Bacteria; phylum Acidobacteriota; class Thermoanaerobaculia; order Multivoradales; family JAHEKO01; genus M0029. Next base: position 1,998 of record JBAUDS010000042.1, on the reverse strand, counting down.
GCTCGCCCGTCTGTCGAGCACGACCTTCGACGAGCAACTTGCAGTTTCGACCAAGGTGGCGCAGGAGAGCCCGCGGCTCTACTTCGAGATCCAGAAGCTGAACGACTACGGCACCGAGTCCCTGTCGGCGCTGCTGCACGCGGTCGAGCGCCTGCGCTCGGTGGTGCGCGCCGGCGACGAGGAGGGTTTCGAGGCGCTGATGGAGAAGGGGATGGCCTATCTGGCCGAGCGCAGACGGGATTAGCTAGGGAATAGCCGACCAGTCCACCGGCTCGGGACTGGTGAAAACACTCGCGGGCAGCTCGTCGTAGACCGCCAGGTCGGTGTGCCCTCTCTCTCCCCGATTGTCCGACAGCAGAATCCGTCCATACTGTTGCCAGTTTTGCCAGGGACCGGTGAAGCCGGGCTCATCGTCCTCGAAGTTGCGGTAGTAGGCCCACTGCTCCACCAGACCGGTCTCCTTGGCGACATAGACGTGGTACTTGTTCTCCGGTGTGCGCCCCACACCTTTGAAGGTCAGTTGTAGCACCTCGGCCGAGCGGCCGTCTTCCATCGAGCCCTCACCCAGGTACTCGAGTGTCAAGCCGGTGTCCTTGAGCTTGTAGGGCATGACCAGCCAGTAGCTGTCGTTGATCCAAACCGCCTCGCCCCGGTCGAGCAACTCGGCCAGCCGCTCCGGATCGGTGACCTCTTCCCCCGACTCCCAGGCCCGCCCTTCCATGGTGTGGATATTCATCAGGATGAGATAGGGAATCTCCGTCTCTCGCTCCACCCCTTCGATACGGATGTTGCCAGTGTACTTGTCCCAGACATGATGCCGGCGGCCAAAGAAGCTCCAGCGGATGTACCGCGTCTGGTCCCAGGCCTCGCGCCCACCCATCCGCGCCATCACCCGATCGGCCAGAGCGATAGCCTGGGGATCCGAGCCCGCCAGGTCGAAACCCTCCGCAGGGGGGTTGGGTTCGGACTTCTCCGCGGCAGCAAGACTGCCAAGAACCAGCGCCAGGCCAACACCCACAAGTCCGGCAACATGGACCAACCGTTTCATCATTCAGCTCCTCCCTGTATAGCCAAGAGACTACCCCAACCGAGCCGGCCGGGGCGGGTGGCGGAGGCCTGATCTACCGCGGCGCCAGGAGGCCGCCCCGCCAGCCCCTAGGACCCCGCGCTGGCCGCCGGTGCCTCGAGCTTGATGATCGAGAAGACCGCGCCCTGTGGGTCGTTGATAACCGAGAAGCGCCCGATGTCGGGTATGTCGGTGGGAGGCACACACACCTTGCCCCCCAGCTCGCCGGCCTGGCTGGCTCTGGCATCGCAGTCGTCGACCGAGAAATAGGCCATCCAGTGTGATGGGATGTCGCCCCACTCGTCGGTCATCTGCAGCATGCCGGCGCCCTGAGCCTCACCACTCATAAAGATGGTGTACTTGCCGAGCTCACCCATCTCTTTTTCGGTCGGCTGCCAGCCGAAAAGCCGCGAGTAGAACTCGCTGGCCGCCGCCGCATCGCTTGATGCCAGCTCGCACCAGCAGACGGTTCCCGGCTTGCCGTCGATGTGATCGGTACCGGTGTGCATCTTGGGTTGCCAGATGGCAAAGGTGGCGCCGGCGGGGTCCTGGAGGACGGCCATCGAGCCGATGTCGAAGACGTCGAAGGCATCCTTGACCACCGTGCCGCCCAGCTCGGCGGCCTTCTTGGCCGTGGCCGCGGCGTTCTCGACGGTGACATAGAGCAGCCAGTTGGGCGGCACATTCTGGGAGCGCATCTCCTCGGGCATCTCGTAGAGGGCGCCCACGTTGCCCTCCTGATGGATGATCATGGTGTAGGTGCCACCTCCCGGGATGTCGTCGTCATGGGTCTGCCATCCCATCAGCTCGGTGTAGAACTTCTTGGCGCCGGCGGAGTCGGTAGTGGACAGCTCGGCCCAGCAGAATGTACCGGGTGCGTGTTGGACAGGACTCATCGAAGATACCTCCAATAGTCAGTGAGCCGGGACCCT
>JBAUDS010000041.1:0-7857 GCA_049678185.1 Thermoanaerobaculia bacterium | reverse complement strand
GATTGTGGTAGTAGCGGGTAGTGTGGCCGTAGAAGCCATTGAGATCGACCCGCGGCAGCGTGTCGGCCCTGGTGATCGTCTTCTGCTTGCCCAGCGCCTGATGCTGGAGCTCGAGGTCATCGAACTCCGGGCGGTGCTCGAAGGCATGAGTGAGCGCTCGCTCGCGGGTCGGCACCGCCGGCAGCGGACCTTTCATCTCGGCTACCTCGAGGGGAAAGTCGCGTGGCAGATCGAGGACCGACCGGAGCTGGATCTTTCTCACCTGCACCCCGCCCCTGGCTTGATCGACTAGCGGGTCGAGCTCGGCCAGAGCGGCCTGGGCCTGGAGCTGCTCCAATCGAGTGGCGTCACCCAGCTCGTAGCGCGCTTCGACGACATCCAAAGACTCCTCGCGAGTCTGCCGTTGAATCTCGATGGTCTCGAGCGCGGCGTGCGCCTCGAGCAACCGGAAATAGGCCTCCGCCGCGATCAGTCCCGCATCCAGACGGGTAGTGCCGATTTGAGCTTCATTCACTCCCACGACCAGCTTGGCCAGCTTGATACCGGCGCCGACCTTGCCCGAAGTAAAGAGCGGTTGGGAGAGCTCCACCGAGAGGTTGTAGAGATCCTGGACCGCCGGGCTGAAACCGGGAAACTGCTCGATGATCTCCTCGAAGTCGGGGCTGTTCAAGAGCGAAGGGTTCCGCGAGCGGCCCCAGGAGCCGCGAAAGGCGAGCTGCGGATAGGCGTCGGCCCAGGCCTCACGCACCCCTGCCTGCACCTGGTCGCGCCGCTCTTCGACCGCCTTCAACCCCGGGTTGCGCTCCAGGGCCAGCTCGACGACCCGGTCGAGCTCGAGCACCTCTCCCACCGATCTGCCGGGCAGCGCGATCATCGTCACCAGAAAAAGAATCGAGAGTATTCGCTTCATTCTCCAAGCTCCGTCTGTGGTCTGTGGCCGCTGACACCCCGCCAGAAGAACTCCCACAACCGCGGCAGGTGCGCCACCGCGTCCTTCGCTTTGTCGGTGGCAAAGAGCTGGTTGATGAGGATGCCGTCGATAAAAGTGCTCCAGAAGAGACTCAGCTCCTCGGGATCCACTGTTTTGACCTCGCCGTCTTCGACTGCCTGCGCAAAAAGGGAGGTCAGATAGTCCCGTGACAGCCTTTCGTGGTCGGCGAGAAAGACCTTCACCCGCCGCCCCAGACTTCCCCCCACCTGGGTCGCCGCCAGACGGATGATCCCCACGGTCTGGGGGTTACGCTCGGCAAAGTCCACCACCTCACGCAGATAGGCAGCAAGTCGCGCCTCGGTCGTGCCGGGACTATCGAGCGCGGGACGGCAAGCCTCCTCCCACGCCGCGATACCCATCTCCAGCAGCTCCAGCAGCAGATCGGCCTTGGAGGCGTAATAGTTATAAAGACTGGCCTTGCGCACCCCCACCCGCTCGGCGATCTCCGACATCGAAGTGCCGCCATAGCCCCGCTCGGCAAAAAGCGCCGCGGCCTCACGCCGCAGCCTGTCATGAGTGGAAACAGCTTCTCGGCTCAATCAACACCTCCTACCGACCGTTCGGTAGTCAACTACCGATCGGTAGGATAGCGGAGAGAAGGCGCCGAAGCAAGTTGAGTTTGAGGGACGAAGCGGCCGGCCTCCGTGCCGGCCGATCTCCCGAAATCAGGCGTCAAAGCTTGGACCGGTCGAGAACCTCGAAGCCTTCGCGTTCAGCTGCACCCGCCAACCGGTCATCGAGGCAGACGAAGCCCAGGGTCGATGGTCGCCCCTCGGAGGCGACGAAGGCCGCGCCAAGCTGCAGGGCATCGGCGGCTCGTAGGTCATGAACCCGGAGGAAGCGGATAGCCGCTTCACGCACCGCACCCACCGGCTCGATCGTGTGCCAGCTCCTCGCTAGCGCCCGCAGACGGGAGTAGGCTTCTGTGGCGTCGCTCGTCGAGAGCCCCCCTTGGTGCTCGAGCCGAGCGATAGCGGATGCACACTCGACCTCGGAGGCCCACCAAGCCACCAAGCCCTTTTCGGCCTTGTGGAGATTGCGAATCGAGGGGCTCAGTTCTTCGGCAACCAGGAGGGGTACGAGTGCTGAGCTGTCCCAGAATCTCACCGCCCGACTCTCCGCTCTTCCAGAAGCGCCTCCAGCGCGCTCCCCTCCTTCGGCTCTGGCGGATCCCGGTCCAAGACCTCATGCGGCACCGGGCTGGAAGCCCGACGAAGCACACCCAAGCGCTCCAACCGAACTAGACGTCCTTCAGCGCTTCCCGCACCACTTAGCACCGATTCCAGCCGCGCCACCGGCCGGCCGCGGTCCAGAATCAAAATGGTCTCACCATGCTTAACCTGATCGATGAGCGCGCTTAGCTTGTTCTTGGTCTCAGTTATAGTAGCCTTTTTCATATGGCTAGAATAGCTCTTTTGTTACTGCCAATCAAGCCTTGAAGGGGTGCGTATTGCGTCCATCTGTTTTCCAAAAGCGCTATCCTGACCAGCGGAAGGAGGCAGTACCTTGGAGGCGATTGATGGCGAAACTGGAAAAGGAAGAGCAGAAGCTGCTGAAGTCGGTGGAGGCCGGGGAATGGAGATCCGTGCGTGAGAAGGATCGGGAGGTGAGCCGCTATCAGGAGTATGCCAAGGCCACCTTTCGTAAGGACCGCCGGATCAACATCCGCACCGGTGAATAGGGGACATCCTCGATCGGTAGTCTCCGAACACAATGCGTCGCTCTTGACAGGCTAAGCGGCCGGTTCTCATAGGAAACGGCCGACGAGGGAGACCGCGTAGAGGGGAACGTTCAAGATCTTCCCATCTTGCTTGAGGTTCAAGAGGTTGGACCGCGCCAGCACCTCGGGTGCAAACCGCTGATCGTAAGATCTCAAGCTCTTGCTTCTGAGGCTCGAGCCGGCCTTGACCTCGATCGGGACGACCGTGCGGCCGGTCTCGTACAGGAAGTCGACCTCGGCCTTGCCTCCCGCGCTGCGCCAGTAGAAAAGGTCCGGTCGTCCCCCGGCGACCAACTCTTGGGCGACGTAGCTCTCGACCAAGGCACCTCGGTATTCGGTGAATAGTCGATCCCCCAAAACCGAGACCTCGGCGGGCGTTCGCGCCATCGCGCCGAGCAGCCCCACGTCAAGCGCGTACACCTTGAAAACGCTTTGGTCTGCGTAATGTTTCAGCGGCGACCGGCTCGATGACACCGCGTAACAGAAGTGAACGAGCCCGGCATCCTGTAGCCACTTGAGAGCATTCTCGTACTCTCGTGCGCGAGCCCCTTTCTTGACCGTCGAGAACATGAACTTCTTGTTCTCTTTCGCCAAGTGCTTTGGGATTGAGTCCCAGATCAGGCCAAGCTTCGGTATGTCCGTGGCAGGTGCGTGCTTGGCAAAATCCAACAGGTATGAGTCCAGGATTTCGCTCTGGATCTGCCGTGTGCTGCGGGCGTCGCCGGCCTCGGCGTAATTTCTGACCGCTTCCGGCATACCACCGACAAAGTAGTAGGTGCGCAGCAGGCTGATCAGGTCGGAATGGATGGCTTTAGGAAGCGGCTCGGGTTCTGTCAGCCCCAAGAGAAGCTCTGCATACCGTGGTTTTTCCATCGCTCTGAGGAACTCCAGAAAGGACATGGGATGCAGATCGAGAAAGCTCACCTTGCCGACCGGAAACGAACCAGGTCGAGACATCTTGATGCCGAGCAACGAGCCGGCCGCCGCTACGTGGTAGCCGCCAGCCTGTTCCTGGAAGTATTTGAGGGACGTTAGAGCTCGATTCGAGGCTTGTACTTCATCGAAGATGATGAGATGGCGCTCAGGTACGATGTCGAAGCCTTTGTAGACAGACAGCTCTGCCACGATTCGCCGCGGATCGAGGTCGCGACGGAAGAACCCGTCCAGCGCAGGGTCCTCTTCGAAGTTGCAGTAGACGATCCCTTCATACTCGCGATCTCCGAACTGACTGAGCAGAAACGTCTTTCCGGTCTGACGCGCACCCCTCAAGAGCAGGGGTTTCCTGCGAGAGGAAGTCCTCCAATCCACTAGATCGGCATAGAGATCCCGTTCCATGTGCCAATTATCGCATGATTATGAGGGAATTCCCACATTTTACGCTCCAAAAAATGGCGCGTCCCCTCGGAATCCCAGAACCTGGAGCCCTCGGCACACCGGCCACTGAAGCCTCCAGACCCGCGTAACACAACCGTCGAAGCGGCCGGCCTCCGTGCCGGCCGTCCCGTCTACACGCCAAAATACCGCGCGTCTGGATGATGAAACACCAGGGCCGAGACGCTGGCTTCGGGGTCCATCATGTCCCCCTCGGTCAGCGTCACCCCGATCTCTTCCGGCCCGAGCGCCGCAAACAGCTGCCGCTGGTTGGCCAGATCCGGACAGGCCGGGTAGCCGAAACTACAGCGCTTGCCCCGGTAGCGGGCGGAGAAACGGTCCTGGAGGGTCATCTCATCGGGGTCTGGGAAACCCCACGCCGCCCGCAACCGTTTGTGAACGAGCTCGGCCGCCGCCTCCGCCGTCTCCAGGGCCAGCGCCGCAAAGGCGTGACTCTTGAGGTATTCACCGGCCTCCTTCCACTCCTCCACTTGGCTTTGGACACCGTTACCGGCGGTGGTGACAAACAGAGCCAGGTGGTCGGAGTCGGACAACACATAGTCGGTCAGACAGAGACCATCCCGGCCGCTCTGCCGCGGCAGCTCCCAGACGGCTGCCGGTTTGCCGTTTTCCGGATCGATGAGAGTCAACCTGTTCCCCTCAACCCGTGCCGGGAAGAAACGCCACACCGCTCGCGCCTTCATCGCCCCATCCCGCGCGATCCCCTTGAGCTCGTCGACCACCCCTCGCAGCTTGGCCAGCTTGGGGTCGTGCTTGGCCTCCAGCTGCTTGACCGAGGCCTTGAGACCCAGATGTTTGCCAAAGAGCATCTGCGGGTTGATCAGCTCCCAGACCTCGTCCAGATCGAGGGTCTCCACCATCCGCTCCAGATGGGCCGGCTCGGGTGCCGGCAGATCGATGCGCACCGTCGAGCTGCGCTTTTGCGACACCCTTCCAGGCTCGGCCGCGGCGGGGCCCTCCGCCTCCTGATCCTTGGCAACCAGCGCGGCCATCTCGGTCTCGAGGTCCGAGCGCCGCGCGGGATCGCAGATCCGCTGTACCAGCTCGAGACCGTGCATCGCGTCCTTGGCGTAGGTGCAAAAGCTGTCGTAGGCCGGGGCGATCTTGCGGTGGGTAAAGCGTCGGGTGAGCGCTGCGCCGCCGACCACCAGTGGTGTGTCGATATCTACCGCCTTCAGGTCATCGGCGGTCAACACCATCTGCTGGGCGCTCTTGACCAGCAGCCCCGACAGACCGATGACGTCCGGCTGGTGCTCACGCACCGCCTGGATGAGCTGTTCACTGGGCACCTTGATCCCCAGGTTGACGATGTCGAAACCGTTGTTGGTGAGGATGATGTCCACCAGGTTCTTGCCGATGTCGTGGACATCGCCTTTGACCGTCGCCAGGATCACCCGCCCCCGGCCGGCCCCCGAGTCCTTCTCCATGTGGGGCTCGAGGTGGGAAACCGCCGCTTTCATCACCTCGGCACTCTGCAGCACCTCGGCGACGATGAGCTGGTTGTCGTTGAACAGCCGGCCGACCTCGCTCATGCCGTCCATCAACGGTCCGTTGATGATGTCGAGGGGCTCGGGCCACCGCGCATCGCCAAGGGCCAGATCGAGATCCTCTTCGAGGCCCTCCTTGCTGCCCTCGATGACGGCCCGCGCCAGACGCTCCTCGAGCGGTGCGTCGGCCCGCGGTGCTGCGACCACCCCGCTTCGCCCGCGGAAGTGTTCGGCAAAAGCGGCGACCGCTCGCTCGCTTGCTCCGACGTCGCCCGGCTCGAGATAGATCAGCGAGTCGGCCAGCTGTCTCTCTTCCTCGGGTATCTCGGCGTAGCGCGCCAGACGCTCGGTATTGACCATCGCCGCATCCAGACCCGCCTGGGTCGCGTGATAGAGAAAGACCGAGTTGAGAACCTCGCGGCCCGCCGTCGGCAGTCCAAAGCTGACATTGGAGATCCCCAGCACCGTCTTGCTCAGCGGGAACTCCTTCTTGATCTCACGCACCCCTTCGATGGTGAGCGCCGCCGAGCCGATGTAGGCCTCGTCGCCGGTACCGCAGGGGAAGACCAGGGCATCGAACCAGATGTCCTCGGGGGGAAAGTCCAGCTCCTCGGTCAGCAGCTCGTAGCTCCGCCGCGCCACCTCGAGCTTGCGCTCCACCGATACCGCCATCCCCGGCTCGTCGATCATGCCGACGATGACGGCGGCGCCAAAGCGATTGGCCAGAGGTATCACCCGGTCGAAGCGACTGCGCCCCTCCTCCAGGTTGATCGAGTTGAGCACCGACTTGCCCTGGCACCAGGTCAGCGCCCGCTCCATCACCTCGGCGTCGGTCGAGTCGATCATCAACGGTGGCTTGACCATCCGCACCAGCCGATCCAGGAACTGCTCCATGTCGGCGATCTCGTCCCGATCGGGGTCCTGCATACAGATGTCCAGCACCTGCGCACCGCCCCGCACCTGCGCCCGCCCCACCTCGGCCGCCGCTTCCCAATTCCCCTCCGCCACCAGCCGCTTGAACTTGCGGCTGCCCAGAACGTTGGTGCGCTCACCCACCAGCAGCGGCCGGTTGTCGGCGGTCAGCTCCACCGCCTCGATGCCGGAGATGAGACTGCGCTGATGATGGGGAATGGGGCGGGGTCGGTGGCTCGCGGCCAGCCGCGCCAGAGCCGTCACGTGAGCCGGGGTGGTGCCGCAACACCCGCCGACCAGATTGAGCCAACCCTGCTCGAAGAAGCGGCTGAAAATCTCGCTGAACTCCTCGGGACCCTCGAGATACCGCCCCTCCTCGTCGGGCAGACCGGCGTTGGGCACACAGGCCACGGGGGCCCGCGCCAGCTCCGAGAGGGTCCGTAGATGCTCGCTCATCAGCTCCGGTCCGGTGGCGCAGTTGAGGCCGAGGTAAAAGAGGTCGGCATGGAGCAGCGACACCGCCAGCGCCTCGGCATCCTGGCCGGCGAGCATCGTGCCGGTGGCCTCGATGGTTACCGACACCGCCACCGGGAGACGCCACCCGGCCTGATCGAAGGCCTCGAGTATGCCCATGGCGCCCGCCTTGATGTTGCGGGTGTCCTGACAGGTCTCGAGCAACAGATAGTCGGCCCCACCCGCCATCAGACCCAGCGCCTGCACCCGGTAGTGCTCGCTCAGCTCCTCGAAAGTCACACCGCCGGTCACCGAGATGGCCTTGGTGGTCGGACCCATCGAGCCGCAGACAAAGCGCAGACGCCCCGGCGCGTCGAAGCGGGCGCACGCCACCCGCGCTAGCCGCGCCGCCTCCCGGTTGAGCTCGAAGGCCTTCTCCGCCAGACCGTACTCGGCCAGCACCAGCGGGGTGCCGCCAAAGCTGTTGGTCTCGACGATGTCGGCCCCGGCCTCGAGGTAAGAGGCGTGGAGATGCTCGATGACGTCGGGCCGGGTCAGACAGAGATTCTCGTTGCAGCCCTCGAGCTCCGGACCACCAAAGTCCTCGGCGGTGAGATCGGCCGCCTGCAGTCCCGTGCCCATGGCGCCGTCCAGCACCATCACCCGCTCCTCGAGCGTTTCGAGCAACGCCTGCGTCCGCCCCTCCCGCCCCTTGGGGGCCTCGGGGATGGGTACGTCTATTCGAAGATCAGTCATAACAAAACAACACGCTCTGTTCGAACAACGAGAGCGGGTTTCTTCCCCGGACAGTTGGTTGCCGCGCTATCCGCGGCCACATCCTCGCGTCTCCGCGAGTTGGCACCTTGGGTGTCCGTCCCAGGTTGCCGAGTCCGGATTCAACC
>JBAUDS010000040.1:0-13426 GCA_049678185.1 Thermoanaerobaculia bacterium | reverse complement strand
TCCTCACGCTCTCCTATTCGCCCGACGAGGAGCTGGCCAGCGACGAGCGACTCCACGCCCACCTCGAGTACCGCCGCTGGGACTGGCGTGCCTCGCTCAAGTACAACTACGCCGACTTCTACGATCTTTTCGGGCCAACCAAGAGAAGCCGCAAGGGCTACTCGTTGGGACTCGGCTACGATCGGCTCCTGCTGCTCGATCGCCCGCGACGGCTGAGTCTCGCTCTGGACTCGACGTTTTTCGGCGGCCTCGAGCAGTTGCCGGGGTACCAGAATGTCGAAGCCACTTTCGACAAGCTGCTGACCGCCACCGCGCGCCTCACCTACAGCAATGTGCGCTCCTCGCTGGGGCACGTCGACGATGAGAAGGGCTGGCGCGGCGAGCTCGTGGCCCGTGGCCAGCGTGCCGATGGCGAGCCGGTCCCGGCCCTTCTCGGCAAGCTGGACCTGGGTCTGGCGCTCCCCCTCGGCCACTCCTCGATCTGGCTGCGCAACGCGGCCGGGGTCACCTGGGGCGACCCCGACGACACCCTGGCCAGCTTCTACTTCGGCGGCTTTGGCAACAACTGGGTGGACCATCTGGAGGTCAAGAGGTACCGCGAGTTCTACGCTCTCCCGGGCGCCGACCTCAACGAGATCGCCGGACAGAACTTCGCCAAGACGATGCTCGAGTGGAATCTCCCACCGCTGCGCTTCCGCCGCATCGGTGGCTCCGGCTTCTATCTCACCTGGGCTCGCACCGCCCTCTTCGCGACCGCCCTCGTCACCGACCTCGACGCCGAGAACCGCCGGGTCGTGCGGAATGTCGGCATGCAGATCGACTTCCAGTTGACCACGCTGTCGCGCCTGGGCATGACGCTCTCACTCGGCTATGCGATCGCTTTCGAGCACGACGTTCCCCATCGGGACGAGCTCATGGCCTCCTTGAAAATCTTCTGAAGTCGCAAAGGAGGACAGGTACGAATCGCTCCGAGAGGGCAGCAGCTGACGCTTTGTACCTGTCCCCCAGCATCGTGCGATAACATTGTGTGGGCGCCGCCGGCCGCTCTGAGCCATCTCATGATTGGTCAGACTGTTTCGCACTATCGCGTACTCGGGAAGCTCGGGGGCGGCGGCATGGGTATCGTCTACGAGGCCGAGGACACCCGCCTGGGCCGCCACGTGGCGCTCAAGTTCCTCCCCGAGGAATTGGGAGCTGACCCCGAGGCGGTGGAACGGTTCCAGCGCGAGGCGCGGGCCGCCTCTGCCCTGAACCACCCCTACATCTGCACCATCTACGACAGCGGCCAGCACGAGGGACAGCCGTTCCTGGTCATGGAGCTGCTCGAGGGCGAGACCCTCAAGCAGCTGATCGGCGGTCAACCGCTGTCTAGCGAGAGGCTGGTCGAGCTGGCCGTGCAGATCGCCGATGCCCTCGACGCGGCGCATGCGGCCGGGATCGTGCACCGGGATATCAAGCCCGAGAACATCTTCGTCACCAAACGGGGCGATGCCAAGGTGCTGGACTTCGGCCTGGCCAAACTGACCGAGCTCGCGGTGCCGACCGATTCGCTCCAGGCGACGGAATTGGCGCCAGCGGATCTGACCAGTCCAGGGTCGGCGGTCGGCACCATCGCTTACATGTCGCCGGAGCAGGCGAGCGGCCAGGAGCTCGACGCCCGTACGGACCTCTTCTCGCTCGGGGTCGTGCTCTACGAGATGGCCACCGGACGGCCCCCCTTCGGCGGCCAGACCTCGGCCGTGGTCTTCAGCGAGATCCTCACGGGTGTGCCGACGTCACCGATACGCCTCAATCCGGAGATGCCGCCCTATCTGGAAGAGGTGATCGGCAAGGCGCTCGAGAAGAAGAGAGAGTTCCGGTATCAGAGCGCGAAGGAGCTGCTGACGGACCTCAAGCGCCTGCGACGTGACACCTCGGCCGTGTCGCTCTCCGGTGTGGAGAGAGTTGCCAGCGGCAGCGGCCCGGCGGTGGCCACCGGCCCGGCTTTCGAGTCTGGAGCGGACAGACCCGTGGCCTCAGGGCGTGGCCTGATGTGGATGGCGGTGGGTGCCGCCATCATCGCTATCGTCGTCGCCGCCGCGTCCTGGCTCGGCCGCGGCTCGAGGGAGCCTGGTGCAGAACCTGCGGCGGCGCCGACCCCGGTAGAGGCCTCCATCGCCGTTCTGCCATTCGTCGACCTGAGCCCGGGACAGGACCAGGAGTACTTCTCGGACGGGCTCTCCGAAGAGCTCCTGAGCGTTTTGACCCAGATTCCGGAGCTCCGGGTGGCAGGAAGGAGCTCCTCGTTCCAGTTCAAGGGAGAGGACGCGGACCTCCGATCGATCGGCGAGAAGCTCGACGTGGCCACCATCCTCGAAGGCAGCGTCCGCAAGGCGGGAAACCAGGTCCGAATCAGCGCGCAGCTGGTGAACGCCCAGGACGGATTTCAGATCTGGTCAGCCACCTACGACCGGGAGCTCGACGACATCTTCGCGGTGCAGGAGAGCATCGCCGAGTCGGTCGTCGAGGCCTTGAAGGTCCCCCTGCTGGGCCAGGTCGCTGCAGCGACGAGGTCACGGGGAGACAATCCGGCCGCCTACAACCTCGTGCTCGAGGGGCGCTATCTGGCCGACAAGCAGGGTGAGGACGACCTGCGGCGGGCTGCCGAGCTCTACGACCAGGCCCTCGAGCTGGATCCAGGCTATGCGCTCGCCTGGGCCAGCCTGGCAGAGAGCTACAGCCGGCGGGCCACCCAGGGGTACGTGCCGTTCGACGAAGGCTACGACCGCGCCCGGGAGGCGGCGAACCGGGCGATCGAGGCCGACGACACCCTGGCGGAGGGCTGGGCGACGCTGGGCCGGATCCGCAGGGCCTACGACTGGGACTGGATCGGCGCAGACGAGGCCTTCGCCCGGGCGTTGGAGCTCGAGCCGGCAAACACCGAAGTGGTCCGGGGGGCCGCCTCGCTGGCGGCGAATCTAGGCCGGCTGAATCAGGCGGTCGAGCTCAGTCAACGGGCGGTGGAGCTGGATCCCCTGCTCGTCAGCTCGCATCGCAATCTGGGGTTGTACTCCTACTTTGCCGGGCGGCTCGACCAGGCGAGGTCCGCCCTCGAGAAGGCCCTCGAGCTCAACCCCGAGCTCAACGTGGCGCACACCCTGCTCGGCCGGGTCTATCTGGCCTGGTCGCGACCGGAGCAGGCCCTCGAGCAGTTCCAGAGCGAGCCTCACCCGGCATTCCGTCTCTTCGGGCTGGCCCTGGCGCATCACGCACTCGGTCAAGAGCAGGAGGCGCAGGCGGCGCTCGACGAGCTGATCGAGACCTGGGGCGCTCAGACGGCCTACCAGATAGCCGAGATCCACGCTTTCCAGGGCGATCCCGACCAGGCCTTCGAGTGGCTCGAGCGAGCCTATGCGGAGCGAGATCCCGGCACCGCCGAGACGAGGGTCGACCCCCTACTCATCGGCCTTCAGGACGATCCACGCTGGCCGGCGTTCCTGCGCAAGATGCGTCTGGCCGGTTGATCGGGCTTCAAATACCGTCTCGCGCCGCCGGCCTGCACAGGTCGGCTACACGGCTCGGCCGACCTGTGCAGTATCTTCGTTCCAAGAGAGGCTTTTGAGTGCGAGTGGACAGCGGATCATGCAACGGTCCAGCCGGATAGGAGATCGCTTTTCCAGGCCGCGTGGCGGCGCTGCCCAAGGGCGGGGTGGTCGAGATCGACCTGGTGGCAAAGCTCCCGGCAGCCTGATTTCCGGCTACTAGGACAGATACTCCACTTCGAGCTCTTCTCGGAGCGACGATCGGCCATCTGCGACCAGCTCTTCGATCACCTCGCGGCTCGGTGGATCGAGCCAGGGGACGACGCCGAGATTACCCTCGCTGCAGAGCACCTGGATATCCCGGTCGGCCTCGTCGATCAGGCGCGCGGCGCGAAAGAAGGCCTGCCCTCGACTCTCGGAGCGCTCGATACGCAGCCACAGCTCGCCAATGATGGCCAACTCACCGGCCAGCCACCGATTATGTGCCAGTGCCGGAGAGTCGCTAGGAAGGGGTCGCTCCACGAACGGCTTCAGCCCAACAGCCGCTGCTCGAATCGCGAACAACCGCTCGGCGGGGGGCGGACCGTGGAACAGCCGGTCGAAGACCGCCTCACCACCGAGCTCTGCCAGTCGCCGACGAATCGCCGGCTGCAAAACAAGAGCAAGCCCGCGGACGTGTCCGACACCGGCCGTGGCCAAGCGATCCAATCCCGCCTCCACCGTCGCCGGTAGATCGGTCAGACCGGCGACCAGCGGCCAGATCACATTCGAGTCGGCGGGCAGCTCTGCCAGAGCACCCATATCGCCGGCGACGAGAGCCGGCAGCAGGTCGTAGACAATCTTCCCGGCCCCTACTTCCGGCTCCTCTTCGCCGGGCATGAGCTGCAGCAGGACGGGTGTGTTACGCCCAGCAAGTGACCGCAGAAGCCGCGATCGACCGACGGACATCTCGGCGCTCACCGGTGGCACATAGAAGACATCGTCGAGCTCCTCTACCGCCGGCAGCTCGATGCTGACAGCCCGCTCATCCTGACCCACCCCGGCCTCCGCCAAATGGGTCCAGAACCCAGCGGGTCCCGGCCACGGACGCAGGGAATAGCGAACCCACAACCGGGTCGGATCGGGCCGCTGGGCGCTCAGACGGGGTACTGACATCGCATGCGTAGACCCTAGCCGAGAAGCGCCGCGGCAAACTCGCGAGGTCTGAACTCGATGAGATCTTCGGCCGACTCGCCGACTCCCAGGTAGACCACCGGCACCCTCAGCTCTCGCGCCACGGCGACCACCACTCCCCCTTTCGCCGTGCCGTCGATTTTGGCCAGAAGAACTCCGTCCAGGTCGGCCACACGCGCAAACTCCCTGGCTTGTGCGAGAGCGTTTTGCCCGGTGGTGGCGTCCAGCACCAGGATCGTCTGCCGTAGCCAATCCGCGGCCTCACGATCCACCACCCGCTTGATCTTGGCCAACTCGGCCATCAGGTGCTGTTTGTTGTGAAGACGGCCCGCGGTATCGATGATCAGGTGGTCGACACCACGGGCTCGTGCGGCCTGAATCGCGTCAAAGGCGACAGCTCCGGGATCGGCACCGGGCGCCTGTTTGATGACGTCCACACCCAGGCGCTCCCCCCAGAGATCGAGCTGCTCCGTGGCCGCAGCACGGAAGGTGTCCGCCGCGGCCAAGAGGACCTTCTCATCCCTCTCCTGGGACCAGTGCGCCAGCTTGGCCGCTGAGGTCGTCTTGCCGGAGCCGTTGACTCCCACCAACAAGGTCACCAACGTGGTGTCGCCGCGGGCCGGAGGCTGTGGCGAATCGAGCAACAGGATCGCCATCTCGTCCACCAGCATCTGGCGCAGCCGGACGATGTCTCCCCCTGCCAGCCCCCTGGCGTTCTCCTTGGTCTTTTCGATGAGCTCGAGGGTGGTCTCGACACCCAGATCGGTGCTGATGAGAATCTCTTCGAGGTGCTCCAGCATCTCCTCGTCCAGCACCGCTCGCCCCGACATCGCCGCATCCAGTCGCTCGAGGACCTCTGTATGGGTCATGAATAGACCCTTTTTGAGCTTGCCCCAGAAGCTCTTCTTGTCCGGCGCGGCTGGCACCGCCGCCGGTGCGGGATCGAAAAACTGCTCCTCGGTCATGGGTTCAGGCTTCGAATACGACCCGCCTCAGCTCGGCGGCCGCATGCTGCAGTCTTACTCTGGCTCGCGCCACAACCGCCGGGCTGCGCTGGACCAGCGCCAGATAATAGCCGTCCGGAAGAGCTGTGACGTGGAAGTGGAGCCGCTCCCTCTCGATGTGGAATTCGCGGGTCGAGCCGAGCTGAGAGGATTCGAGAATCTCACCCATCCGCCGCAGGTAGATGCCAAGATAGGCCCCGGCAATTCTCATTTCAAAAGGGCTGTACTCGGCACACACGAGATCGATGGTCTCGCCCGAGTCGTCCAGAAACAGGACTCCAATGGTGTCCGGATCCTGCGCCAGCAGATTCGCCAGAACGTACTGAAAGGGCATCGAGTTTCAGACCCAGACGAATAGATCAACTGGAAGCCACGGCGCGCACTTCTTCGGCAGTGGGTGCAGGTGCCGTCCGCTTTTGAATCTGACCACTTTCGAAGGCCTGGAGAAAAGCCGTCACCACCTTGGCATCGAATCGGGTGCCGGCGAGCCGGGTGATGGTCTCCACCGCAAAATCGGGCTCGTAGGCCCGCTGGTAGGGTCGATTGGTGGTGATGGCGTCGAACGAATCGGCCACGCCCACGATACGCGCGGACAACGGAATCTGTTCACCCTTCAGACCGTCTGGATAACCGCTCCCGTTCCACGCCTCGTGGTGCCAGCGGATCGCGGGGATCATCTCCTTCAACTGCTCGATCCGACTCATGATCTGAGCGCCGATCACCGGATGGAGCTTCATCTGGTCGTACTCCTCCTCGCTCAGGACGCCGCCTTTGGTCAGGATGCGATCCTCGATGCCGATTTTGCCGACGTCGTGGAGCAACGCACCCACCCAGATCTTGTGCTGCTCGGTCTCTGAGAGCCCGAGCGATTTCGTAATGATACGGCTGTAGGTGGCTACCCTCTCCGAATGCCCGCGGGTGTACGGATCCTTGGCATCGATAGCAGCGACAAAGGATCGCATCGAGCCGATAAAAAGCTCGCGATTCTGCTGCGCTGCGTCCTGGAGTCTGTCCACATAGCTCTCGACGTGGCCGCTCATGCGGTTGAAGTCCTCGGCCAGATCTCCGATCTCCTTGCCCGGACCGATTCGTTGGAGACGCTTGCCAAAGTTGCCGGCAGCGATTTGGTGAGTGGTGTCCGCCAGATTCTGGATCGGCAGGCTGACCTTGCGTGCCGCGAAGATGGCCACCGCCAACGCCAGAGTCACGAGCAGCGCGGTGGACACCGCCGTGTTGACGATCATCTCCCGCACCGCCGCAAAGGCCAGTTTGGCCGGCCTGTGCACCACCACTCCCCAACCCGTCTCGGTAACCGGGCTGACGCGGCCGAGCATTTTCACTGTCTTGCCGCCCACTGCCAGCGGGTATTCTTGAGTCATGTTGAGGGGCTTGGCCACAAAGTCCTGAACCAGGCTGGACTCCCCGACCGCCTGCTGCATCTCCTCCGAAGCCGCGCCTGCCCACAAAAGCGATCCATCACGGTCGATCAGAAAGACGGCGACGTTTCCCGCGGACTCTCGCTCGAAGAGTGTCTCCATCTGACGCAACCGAGTGAGACCTTGAACATAGAGGCCGGAACCATCTGCGCCCGGCGCAATGGGTACGGTCAAGATGGAGACCGGGTCGCCGGCGTCGCCCATCACCTGGAAGCTGTAGATCGCGTCTGGTTCCTCGCGGACAGCGACAAACGCGTCATTCATGGCGGACAGGAGCGACTGCGAAAGCCGGGCTGACGCCGAATAGGGACCCCTGCCCTGTTCGTTCAGCACGCGGACGGCTATCAGGTTCGGGTTAGAGGCAAGAAAATCCTGCAAATACTCGACCAGCCAAGGCTGGCGGAGCTTCTCTTCCTCTCCCTCCGCCGAGGGGGCCACCATCACCATGCTGCCCAGCTGGCTCAACTGGCGCCGAGTGGAGAGCAGGTAGCCATTCAGCTCGACCGACAGAAAGCGGGCCGACCGCGTGAGATAACTCTTCTCCTGAGTCTCGAATATCTCGCGATTCTGCCGGATCAGCAGGCTGCTGCTGACCACCAACGGCACCAGGCCGGAGAGGACCAGCAGCAGGAACAGGAAGTGCCGCAGCTTAAGCTGGGCGAAAAAACTCAACGGAGCACACCTCCATCAAGCGATCTCTGAGCGCTTGAACCTCATCCTTGGCGAGAGGCCCGTCTCGGCCCAGAATCGCACGCCAATTATAGTATTTGTCTAGGTTCCGAGCAGCGGACTATCCCACATATGGATCGGCCAGAAAAGGCTCGAGCTCCTGCAACACCTCGGACTCCGCAATATCGTCAACGATCTCGCACCGTCCCAGCTGCCGCGGGAGAATCCAGGAGAGGCCCGATTCACGGGCCTTCTTGTCGCGAGCGATGATCTCCATGAGCTCGCCGGCCGCCAAATCGGGGAGCTCGGGTAACTGGAAACGGGTGATCAACCCGCGAATCCGATCAGCGGTGGTCTGGTCGAGCTCTCCCCGTCTGCTGGCCAGCCGTACGGCAAACAGGGTGCCATAGGCGACCGCCTCGCCGTGCCGCAGCGTCCGATAACCCATCGATGTCTCCAGAGCGTGACCCAGGGTGTGGCCCAGATTCAACAGGCGCCGCTCGCCCTGCTCCGTCGGGTCTCGCTCCACGATGTCGATCTTGCCCTGGATGGCCGCCGCCACCACCGGGGCCAAGGCCTCGGAATCGCCGGCCAGCAGATCCCCCAGCCTCTCCTCCAGTCGGTTGAACAGCTCGGTTGACGACAGGATCCCCATCTTGAGGACCTCCATCAGCCCCGATCGGATCTCGGTGTCGGGCAGAGTTCGGAGCAGCTCGGTATCCGCCACCACCATTCGCGGGTGGTGGAAGAGGCCGATGGTGTTCTTCCCCGCCGGTTGGTTGATTCCGGTCTTGCCACCAACGGCAGCATCCACCTGGGCGAGAAGCGTTGTCGGGACCTGTACGAACTCGACACCGCGGAGAAAGCAGCCGGCGACGAAACCGGTGAGGTCGCCAACACTGCCGCCACCAAAGGCGACGACCCGGCTGTCTCGCTTGCCACCGACAGAGAGCATCTCCGCCCAGAGACGTTGGGCCACCCCGAGCTCTTTGGCCTCTTCCCCATCCGGAACGTCGAGGACATACCGTTGAGCGGCTGCGGCCAGCGCCTCCTCCAGCGTGCCACCGTGCAGCGCCCGCACCTTGGCGTTGGCCACGACAAACACCACGCGGCCCTCGATCCAAGAAGCCAGTTCCGACCGGCATGCCGCCAGCGCCCCTGCACCCACATGAATCGGAGTGTCTCCCAGGGGATGACGGAGACTGAGAGTGGTGATCTCGGACACCGCTGTCCTAGCTTTGCGCTTTGTCCTCGGCACCCGGCTCGAGCAGAGAGATCCCCAGCTCGCGGAGCTGGCTAGCCTCCACCGCCGACGGAGCATCGGTCATCAGACAGGTGGCCGACGTCGTCTTGGGGAAGGCGATGACATCCCTGATCGATGAGGTGCCGGCCATGAGCATGATGATCCTATCCAGCCCCAGCGCCAATCCTCCGTGCGGCGGCGCTCCGTAGCGCAGGGCGTCCAGGAGAAATCCGAATCTGGATTGCCCCTCCTCGCGACCGATCCCCAGCAGCTCGAAAATCTGCTCCTGGAGTTGGCGCTCGTGGATACGGATCGATCCCCCACCCAGCTCCACCCCATCCATCACCACGTCGTAGGCCCGTGCCCGAACCGACCCGGGGTCGGAGTCCAGAAGGTGCAGGTCCCGAGGATCGGGGATGGTGAACGGGTGGTTGCAGGAGAGCCAGCGCTCGGCTTTCTCGTCCCACTCCACGAGGGGAAACTCGGTGATCCAGAGAAAGGCGTGCTCGTCCTCCGGGATGAGCTCGTACTGCCTGGCCAACTCCACCCGTAGCGCTCCCAATGAGGCCGCCACCACCGACTCGGAGCCGGCTACCAACAACCCCAGGCCCCCCTCCTCGAGCCCGAGAAGCTCGGCCGCCTGCTGGCGCTCACCCTCGGTCAGCACCTCTTTGACGCCAAAGATCGTCTCTCCATTCTGCCGTTTGAGGGTCAAGACACCCGCCGCCGCGTGGCTCTGGGCCAGGGACGCCCATTTGTCGACCTGTTTGCGGCTGGCGCCGGCGGCGCCCGGTACCCCGATGCCGCGGATCGTCCCGCCGTCGGCTACCGTCTTGCGGAAGGCACGGAACTCACTGTCGCCGAGGACCGCAGTCAGATCGACGATCTCGAGCCCAAACCGCAGGTCCGGTCGATCGCTGCCAAACCGCGCCATGGCCTCGGCATGGGACAGACGGGGAAACGGCAGCGCGGGCTCGATACTTGCCAGCGGAAAGATACGGGCAAACAGCCCCTCGATCAGCCCGAAGAGCTCGTCCTCGCTGGGGAAGGACATCTCCACGTCCACCTGGGTGAACTCCGGCTGGCGCTCCGCCCTGAGATCCTCGTCGCGGAAACAGCGGGCGATCTGCACATAGCGCTCGAGCCCGGCAACCATGAGAATCTGCTTGAACAGTTGCGGCGATTGGGGGAGGGCGTAGAAGGCGCTCTTCTGGACACGACTGGGCACCAGATAGTCCCGCGCCCCTTCCGGGGTCGACCGGGTGAGGATGGGGGTTTCGACATGGATAAAGCCATGCTCATCGAAGTGCTCGAGGATCTCGAGCGTCACCCGGTGACGCAGCATCAGGTTGCGTTGGAGCTCCGGCCGGCGCAGATCGAGATAGCGATAGCGCAACCGCGTCTCCTCGGCGGCTTCGCTCTCCAGGGGAAGGGCCTCCGAGCGCGCCAGTACTTCAGCCCGGTCGGCGTTTACCTCGATCTCGCCGGTGGCCATATCCGGATTGACATTGCCGGCTGCCCTCTCGGCCACCTCCCCCTCGATCTCGAGGACCCACTCGTTGCGCACCGGATCGACGATCGCCGCCACCTCGGGTTGGTCTTCCGGCCGGACTACCACCTGGACTATCCCGCTCCGATCCCGCAGATCGATGAATACCAAGCCACCCAGGTCCCGGCGCCGGTGCACCCAGCCCTGGAGGAGTACCGGCTCCCCCAGATCGGTCCGCCCCAGAGTGCCGGCGGCATGACGCTTCATAGAATCTCCTCCACCCGAGCGACGACATCCGCACGGGGGACAGTGAACTGGTCTGCGGCCTTGAGGTCGCGCAGCGTCACCAGGCCCTCGCCGAGCTCCTCTTCGCCGATGAGAATCGCCAGCCGCGCCCCCGACCGGTCGGCCTTCTTGAGCGCCGATTTCACCGAGCGTCCCGACAGCTCGGCGCTCACCGCCAAGCCCGCAGCCCGCAGCCGCTCGGCCAGCTCGAGAGCCTCCACCGCCGCGACCTCCCCCACCGGGATAACCGCGATCGGCTCGGTGCTGGCGACCGCCTTGGAGAACTGCTCGGGAAGCACGTCGATCAGTCGATCCTCGCCGATGGCAAAGCCGATCCCGGGCAGCTCCGGGCCACCCAGCTCGGCCACCAGCCCGTCGTACCTGCCACCGCCGACGATGGCATCCTGGGCGCCGAGCCCCTCGGAGATGATCTCGAAGACCGTACGGGTGTAGTAGTCGAGCCCTCTCACCAACCGCGCTTCGATCTCGTAGGCCACGCCAAATCGATCCAGCGCCCGCCGCAGACCCTCGAAGTGCTCGCGGCTCTCATCGCTGAGAAACTCGGCCAGCTCGGGCGCCCCTCTGAGCAGCTCCCGCTCCTCTGCGCTCTTGGTGTCCAAGATCCGCAGCGGGTTGGAGTCGAGCCGGCGGCGGCTGTCCTCGCCCAGCTCTTCCCGGTGGGGCTCGAGGAACGATCTCAGACCTTCCCGATAGGCCGCCCGCGACTTCTCGTCACCGACGGTGTTGAGCTGCACCAACAGATCCCTAAAGCCCAGCTCGCCAAGAAAGCGCAGCAGCATCAGAAGCAGCTCGGCGTCGGTCTCTGGACCTGGATCGCCGATGAGCTCGGCACCGATCTGGTGGAACTGACGATACCGGCCCTTTTGCGGCCGCTCGTAGCGAAACTGGGGTCCGATATAGAACAGCTTGACCGGCAGGGGTTGGTTGGCAAGTCCGTGCTGGACAAAAGCCCGCACCACCGAGGCCGTGCTCTCCGGTCGCAAGGTCAAGCTGCGGCCCTTCTTGTCGAGGAAGGTGTACATCTCCTTGCCCACGATGTCGGTGGATTCACCGACACTGCGCACAAACAGATCGGTCTCCTCCAGAACCGGCGTGCGGATCTCCTCGTAGCCGTAGGTACCGAAGACCCGACGGGCTGTCTCCTCGACCGCCGACCAGAGTCGGGTCTCCGGTGGCAGGAGGTCACGTGTGCCCTTGACGCTCTTTATCGCTCGCGGCATCCGCAGTCTTCAATCCCTTTTCGTGATCGGTTAGAGCCTTTTCAGGCTGTTCAGAGGCGTCGCAATGATAACTTACCACCGCACCCGCGAGAGTCCATGGCCACGCAACCCGAGTCCGACAGCATCGACGTCGTCATCCCGGCGTTCAATGAAGAGGCCTCTCTGCCCCTGGTTCTCACCGACATTCCACGGCCGCCGGTCAAGCGCATCGTGGTCGTCGACAATAATTCCACAGACGACACCGCCGGTGTTGCCAACACCGGTGGAGCCACGGTTGTACTCGAGAGAAGACCCGGCTACGGCAGCGCCTGCCTGAGCGGCCTCGACCATCTCCGCCACCACGATCCTCCCGGCATCGTCGTCTTCCTGGACGCCGACTACTCCGATCACCCAGACGAGCTTCCCCAGGTCGTGGCGCCGATCCTCGATGGCCGCGCCGACCTGGTTATCGGCTCCCGAGCCCTGGGTGCGCACGAACCGGGGGCTCTGCCGCCACAGGCGCGCGCCGGCAACCTGCTGGCCTGTCTTCTGATCCGCCTGCTCTACGGCCACCGCTACACCGATCTGGGTCCCTTTCGCGCCGTCCGCTGGCAGGCCCTCGAGAAGTTGGAGATGTCCGATCCCGACTTCGGCTGGACCGCCGAGATGCAGGTCAAGGCCCTGCGCCAAGGGCTTCGGGTGGTGGAGGTGCCGGTCAGCTATCGCCGTCGGATCGGTGTGTCCAAGATAACCGGCACCCTGCGGGGCACCCTGATGGCCGGCTACAAGATTCTGTGGACCGTGCTGCGCTACAGTTGGAGCGCCTGATGTCCGAACCGATTCGCAGCCAGATCGAGGTCGAGGTGCGGTACGCCGAGACCGACCAGATGGGGGTGGTACACCACGCCAACTACCTGGTCTGGTTCGAGCTCGCGCGGACCCGCCTCTGCACCCGGTCGGGCTTCCACTACGCCGATATCGAGCAGCTCGGCTATCACCTCATGGTCACCGGCGCGGAGGTCGGCTACCGGCGCGGCGCCCGCTATGGCGACACCGTCCAGATAGTCTGCTGGATCGACCGACTCAGCAGTCGGGGACTGCGCTTTGCCTACGAAGCCCGAAGGGAAGAGCAGATCCTGGCCACCGGCGCCACCGAGCACGTTTGGGTAGAGGCCACGACCGGAAAGATCCGCCAAATGCCCGAGCTGCTGCGCGAGCCCTTCGGAAAACTGGCCGGAAAGGGCGAGTAAAGGCCGAAGCGGCCGGCCACCGTGCCGGCCAGGGCGGGTGGCGGAAGCCAGGGCTACCCAAGCGGCCGCCCGGTTCGCGACCTCCGGGGGCTCACCGGAACGGAGCCATAAAGTTTCCCGCGTAGTGGAGGGGAGC
>JBAUDS010000039.1:0-58115 GCA_049678185.1 Thermoanaerobaculia bacterium | reverse complement strand
CTGAAAGCTGGATCCACGCGAGATCAGGTCCGTAGACCAGAGCACCGACCAGCGACCCGCCGCCGACATCGAAGACGGAGCCGCGGGCAAAGGCAAAGGGTGCCGCCAGACGGACAAAGACAAACAGACCGCCGTGCCGCACCCCCGGCCAGGGGAGGTCGGCCGGATCGATGGGGCTCGTGGTCCAACCGGCAGCCGACGGCTCGAGCAGGGCCACGGGGCGGTAGAGGGGACCGCTGCCCAGGTCGATCACTTCGAGAAGCAGACCACTCTCCCCCGCCGCCGGTGGCGGGTCGATCCGCAAGGTCATGGCCGCGGCGGCTGCCAGCTGGGCACCGCCCATCTCGAGCTCGAGCAGACCGAGAAACTCGGTGCCCGGTGGGACGGTCAGCGGCATCTCGGCTTCCGCCAAGCGCTCGAGCACGATCGCGGTGGGCTCGGCGAGCGCACCGGCCGGCAGGATGACTTCGTCCCCCTCGGCGCTCGAGACGATGCCGCCGCTCGGGCCGAGGACGTTGCCGCGGACGGTCTCGTCGGCATAGCGCTGGACGGTCACCGCCTCGCTTCCCAGGCTCAGCGGCAGCAGACGCGCGGCCTCGGAAGGCTGGAGGTCGAATTGAGATCGAGGACTGCCATCGACGGCGCGGTAGACCACCAGATCGGCCCGGTAGGGTGGCTGGTGACGAGTCGTCCCGTCGAGGAGCTCCATCTCCTCAGCCACCAGCAGGGTCAGTGGCAGACCGCTGGCGGCAGCCGCGGTCAGGGTGTAGCTCGCCGTGGCGAGGCTGGTCTGGGTCGGCAGCACCAGCTCGGGCTCGAAGACGAGCTGGGCGGCAGTGACTTCGGTACCGGCGGGCCTGGGGGCCGAGCCGAGAACCGAGCCGAGAACGATAGGCGGTGGGGCCGACGAACCGGTGTCGGGCTCGACCGCGACCCAGCCTCCGGCCGCCGGAATACTGCCGGTTACCAAGCCCTCCTCCACTGTGACCTGGAGTTGGGCCGACCATTGCAGGGTTCCCGCATCGAGACGGGCGAGGGTGAGAGAGGTGCCGTCAGGTGCATCGACCGGCAGGGTCAGGGTCAGACTCTTGGCCAGACCGGCGTCGCCGACATCGAGCCACACGGCTCCGCGTGGCGACCAGCCATAGGGCAGCAGTGCCGGCAGACCCTGCTCGCTCAACGGTGTGAGCACAAAAGGTGTGTCGGCGACGACGGTCCCCGCCGGAACCGTGAGCTCGAGACCGTTGTCGCCGCTCACGGCACCACCGCCCGGCGTCACCGTCTGGGGCTCGGCTGCCGGAGTCAGCCGGGGATCGAAGACATCGGTTCCCTGGCCAAAGGTGGTGCTGGCCACTCGGAAGACCGGGGTGTAGCCGGGTCGGAGGAAGGTGATCTCCTGAGTACCGGCGGCTACCGGCAGCAGGAACCGACCGTCGCCGGGGGTGACCTGTGCCGGTACCGGCTCGGGCAAGGGCACGCCGTCGCGGGCGACTACGGCCACCTCGGCACCGGTGAGCGGTCGGCCGGTAGCATCGTCGATGACCGTACCGAGGAGGAAACTGTCACCACCCTCACCGCCAAAGATCCGGACATAGGGGAAAGCCAGGGGGTTGCCGGCCAGGTCGCGGACGAGCTGCTCCACCACCAGGCGTAGGGCACCCCCGGGGAAGCCGGTGTCCGGGGTGAAGCGGGCGGTTCTACCGTCGGTCTCCGGGATAACGGTGCCGGAGACGGGCCCACTTGCTCCGGTGAGCTGGATGGCGCCGGGGAGGACCAGGGTGGCGGGCTCGACCGCCTCGCTAAAGAGGATGACGATGTCTTCGGTCTCGAGCTCGGCGCCGATCACCGCGGGCGAATCGCAGTCCTGGGCGATCTCGACGACGACCGCCGGCGAGCGGTTGCCACCGGTGTCGATGGCCACCACCTCGAGCCGGTTGAGGGTGGCCGGTACCAAGGCGACGGTAATGGAGAAAGTGCCATCGATTCCGGCGCGGGTCTCGGCGTCGGCGGCACCACCGCTCACCAGCACCCGCGCGTCGGGCTCGGTGGTGCCGGTGAGGACGACGGCAGTCGAGCAGTGATAGGCCGGTACGGCATCGAGGAGGGGTGGGTCTGGTCCCTCGACGTCGGCTACCGTGAACGCTAGGGCCACTGGTGCCGCTAGTGGATTACCCGCCAGATCGATGACGGTGACGCCGAGCTCGAGAACCAGATCGGCACCCGAGGGTAGCGCCGCGTCAGGGGTGACGGTAAAGCGCTCAGCGGACCGGGTCACCGTGGTGGCCAGGATCTCGCCGCCAAGCCGGGTCAGGGTAACCGCACCGGCCGGTGGCGGGGGCATCTCCTCGGAGAAGGTCAGAAGGAAGTCGCTGTCGGGTTGCACAGCCAGGGCGCCGGCAACAGGCTCGCTGGCCAGAAGCTCGGGGGCCTCGGTGTCGCGATAGACCGTGCGGGTGCGGACTCCCTGATTGCCGGCGGTGTCGGTGGCACGAACGGTCAGGCGGTTCTCGCCATCGACCAGGGGCACCGCGGCGGCGGTAAAGCTCTGGCCGGCGAGATCGGCGGCCTCGCCGTTGACCGTCACCTCACTGACCTCCTCCCCCACCGTGCCGGTCACTTCGACGGTCTCGGTGTTGATAAGTGCCCCTTCCGCGGGCGACTCGATGGTGATCTCGGGGGCGGTGCTGTCACGGCTCACCTCGCGGACGGTTTCGGCGCTGTGACCCACCGTGTCGATCGCCCGGGCGGTAAAGGTGTTGCTCCCCTCGTCGAGAGCCAGCTCGATGCTCCAGTTCTCGCCCTGGAGGTCGGCGCCCATACCGTCGACCTCGACGCGGTCGAGGTGGGGATCGGAGGCGGTGCCGTGGAGGGTCACCGTCTCGTCGGGGAGCACCGTCCCAGCCGCCGGGTCGGTGATGGCGATGGTCGGCGCCTGGGTGTCGAGGGTCACCGAGCGCCGGGCCTCGGAAGTGTTGCCGGCGGCATCGACGGCGGTGACCACCAGCTCGTTCTCGCCTTCGGCCAGGGGGACACCCGCGGCAACAAAGGTTCCACTCGAAAGGGTCGCCTGGATGCCGTTGACGGAGACCGCTGCCAGGGTGGCGTCCTGCGCTGAGCCGCTGACGGTGACGGCGGCAGTTGAGACCACCGCACCCGCGGACGGCTGGCCGATCGAGATGACCGGGGACGTGGTGTCCCGAATCAGCGTGTGGACCAGCTCGGCCCGGTTGCCCACCGCACCGACGGCGGCGAGAAGAAAAGTGCGGGACCCCTCCCCTAGCAGAAAGGGCCCCGCTGTGAAGTCCTCTCCCAGAAGCGTCGCTGGTTGTCCGTCGACCGTCATAGCAACGGCGCCACGGACCTTCCCGGTGAGGAGAACTTCCGAAATGACCAGGACGGTACCGTCCGGCGGCAGGACCGCCAGAAACACTGGAGACTCGGTGTCGATGACCAGCTCGAATTCGAGCGTGGCCATTCCGGTGAGACCGGCCTGGTCGTCTATAAAGGCACCGATGGTGTGTTGGCCGGGCGCGAGGGGTTGGGGCTCGCAAGTGGTGGAGGCAGGCCCCACTACGCACTCCGGCAGAACATCGGTGCCGTTGAGTGTGATGCGAAGGGTTGCAAGATCTACTCCGCTGTCGGCGTCGGTGTAGGTGACGACGATCTCGGGTGTCGTGTCGTTGACCACCAGCTCGCCGGGTGAGGCGATGGCGATCTCCGGTGGTGTGTCATCACCGGCGCCAAAGTGATCGGCTCCCGCGTCCCAGGATCCGGTCGCCGGTCGCGGGTTACCGTCAATATCGTTCGCGAAGCGATCCGACAGATTGAGACCGGCGCCGATCGCCGGGGCGCCCTCGATCAGGTGGAGGTCTTCGGCGCCAGGAGCGGTCGAGACAAAGAGCTCTGCGGCGGCCACCCCCTGGAGCGAGCTCGGGCCGGGGGCGGTGGCGTCGGTGGACACGTTGTGTGAGGTCGAGCCCCGCTCGACGTCGAAGTCGTCGCGGCCGTTGCCGACCGCAATCGTGTTGGTGACCTCGAGGGTACCGTCGTCCTCGTAGATCCCACGGCCCGTCATGCCAAAGACGGTGACGTTCTCGACCCGGCCGCGGCTGCCTTCGCGGTTGATCCGGATACCGGCCGCGTCGCCGTCCCAGATGATGGTGTTGCGGACGGTGAAGTCGCTGGCGCGCGAGCCTTTGATTCCGACGACGCTCCACTCCTCGTGGTCGAAGTTGTAGATGAGGAGGTCTTCGAGCAGGACACCGTGCGCCCGCCGCTCGACAGTCTTGCTCGAGGAGGGCGTTCCCACCTCGATGGCGGCGGCGCCGTGCTCACTGCGAAAGCGCGTGAATTCCAGCCCATCGATGCGGACATAGTCGTCCCGCGGTCGGATGCCGATCTTGGTGGTGTTCTCGCCATCCAGAACGACCCCGGTGCCGGCAGTGCCGGTATGGCGATGACCGGGAGCGACGGTGAGGTGCATGTAGTGGTCGGCGTCGGTGGTCGAGCCGTCGATGGTGGCCAGCGCGTAAGCGCCAAAACCGAGGAAGGGTCCATCCTTGTAGCAGACCCCAACCTCGCGGCGGCCGTCGGCGACCAGATCGCCCTGCCGCGCCTTTTCCCAGGCCTGGATCCTGGTGAAGGCACGGGTGATGGCGAAATCGACGCCCGGATGGCTGTAGACCGCGGGGGCCTGCACCGTGACCTGGGTCTCGCTGTCCCGGGAGAGGAGATAGAGCGTCTCCTCGGCGTCGCCACCCGGCTCCAGGGTCAGGCGGTCGCCAATGCCGATGTGGCTCGGGAGCGGCGTGCCGTCGTCAAAAGTGACCGTGGTGGAGCCGGCATCGACGATGGCTGTGCCGGTGTGATGGAGGACATTCGGGTTGATGCCGATCGAGCGGTAGTTGACCGTGGGCCCGGACTGGGCAAGGAGCGGGCTCGAGACGACGAGCAGGAGGGCACCCAACGCCACCCAGTAATTGCAGCGGCGCAATTGCGTAAACCGAGTCCTCACGCCTCTACTCCCCATAGTCCCTTCCATTCAACGGATCGGTACCGGCCAAGAGCTCCTGGCCGTCGTCGGTGCCATCACCGTCTGTATCGGCCTTGGTTGGATCGGTACCCAGTAACCCGAGTTCCTCCGCATCGGTGAGACCATCGCCGTCGGTGTCGGCATCGTTCCAGGCGGTGCCGAGTAGACGCTCTTCCTGATTGGCCAGCCGGTCCAGATCGCGATCCGGATTGACGGTCGTGAGCATCAAGACATACTCGAGTGGCGAGTCGACACGTCGAATCCACGGTACGAAGAGGGTGGGTGGACGGAGGCCCGGGGTCCCCAAATCGTAGACGGTGAAGTCGTGGCTTACTCTCTGCCGGGGAAAGAGCTCGCTGCCATCGAGCGCGATAGCGGCGGCGCGTAGTCCGGCAAGAACGCGCAACACAAGATAGGCGTCGCCTTCCCGAAGGGCGCCCGTAGATTGGAAGTGATCGCTCAAGTCGAGGAGCTCCGGTCCGGCCACGGTGATCTGGGTGATCTCGGCGGGATCGCCGTCGCGGTCATCGAGGCCCGGGTCGATGCGTAGCCGCACCGTGTCCGAATAGGCGTCATCGTAAAAGACGAGGGTTATCTGAGCGCTGGGCCCAGCCCCGATCAAGGGATCGTCGGCATCGAAGCCGGGGCTGACATTGGTGGCGTCGATGAGGGTCTCACCGGTCGTGCCGTCGAGCATCCAATAGAAGACACCGTTTCCTTCTACGAAGTCTCTGATTTCCCAGGCCACATGGACGGCGCCTTCGGCATCCACGGCGATGCCGGGAATTCTGCTCGCACGCCTGACGTAGGCGAACTCCCGGTTCACGGCCACCAAGCCATCCGGGGTGACCCGAGCGTAGCTGAGATAGAAATCGACGGCATCGTCGTCATAGGACTGAAACACGAGGTGCGCATTCCCGACTCGATCGACGAACAAGCCCGCGTTCTCGTCCCAGCTTCCGACCCTCAGTCGGGGCACGACGGTAATGGTCGCAGGGTCGGCAACCGAGCCGTCTTGATCGTCGGCAGCGGGGTCGATCTTGGCGTACACAACCTCACCTTCGTAGCCGGCGTCCTCCTCCCAGGCCAGATGGACGAGATCGTCACCACCGATGGCCACCGCCGGCTGACGAATCCTGTCGAGCTCATCGGTGTCACAGACCTCGGCCAGCGGGGTCTGGTCGATGAGGATCTCACCCTGAGGCGAGCGCATCATGTAGAGGAGCTGGTTGCCGCAGCCGAGCTCGCCGCTCCAGAACAGATGGAGGTTGCCCGCGGTATCTGTCGCCGCTACCGGATCGAATAGGCGGTCCGCACGGCTGATCTCGACGGGCAGATTGTCGTCCGTGGGATCGAGAGGGTCGGTGCCGTCGTAGATCACCTCCTCGAAGTCGGTGCGGCCGCCGCCGTCGGTGTCCACAAGGAACGGATCACTACCGTAGAGATTGACCTCGTCGCCGTCGGAAAGCCCGTCGTCGTCGGTGTCGGAGTCGAGGGGATCGGTTAAGTGCACCGTTACCTCGTCGCCGTCGGAGAGCCCGTCGCTGTCGGAGTCGGCTTGTCGCGGGTTTGTTCCGGACACCTCCTCCTGCGCGTTGGTGAGCCCATCGGCATCGGCGTCTTCGAGCCCGTCATCCGGATCGAGAGGATCGAAGTCGTACAACACCTCGAAGCCGTCTGTTGCCCCGTCGCCGTCGGTGTCGGCCAGCTCGGGATCGGTACCGTAGATCAGCACCTCCTCGTCGTCGGTCAGGCCGTCGCCGTCGGTGTCGACAAAGGCAAGGAAGTTAACGATCTCCAGACGCTCGTTCGGCAGCAGGCCGGCCAGCGGCGCCGTCAGGGCGGCCGCCAATTCCTCGGCCGCCGCGATCGCCTCGCTCTGTACGTGTCTCTGCACGGCGAAGTGCATGAGAACAAGACGCTCTCCTGCCGGCACGGTGAGGTCGTAGCGGAACGAGAGCTCATCTCCGCCTGGAATATTGGTCGACACAGCGGCCGGCGCGGCGGCGGCGCCCGGACCCGCAAAGATGTGAGCCACAGCTGGTGAGCCAGACCCATCTACATCGTCGGTAACGATCCAGTGGTCCTCGGTAGTGAACTGGGCATCGCCACTGGAGGTAGAGACGATCTGCGTATCCAAATTGGGGCCCATTTGGCTTCCCACTTCAAAGCTGACGCTCAGGTCGGTGTCGGACGGGTTCGACAAGAGCTCCAGGTAACGCACGTAGGCGTAATTACGAGGAGCGAGAATCTTGCGGTGGATTTCGAGACCACCGATGATCACCGGACCCACAATCACAGGCCGGTTATCGCTCCCCATCCAGGCACGATCCGTGGTTTCGTAGTGAATGCCGTCCACCCAGGCTTCGAGTCCGCGGTTGAATGCATTAGAAGTGCCATCCAAAATGGAACCGCCCCGTTCAATGTCCCAGAGATAGCCCCCACCGTCGTACACATGTTTGGGAAGGTAGGAGTAGATAAGGTCATCGCTCTGAATCGTCGGGTCGGTGCCATCGAGCAGAACCTCCTGGCCGTCGGGACGTCCACCGTCATCGGTGTCGGCATCGAACGGGTTGCTGCCGGCTTGCTGCTCCTCACTGTTGGTAAGCCCATCCTCGTCGGGATCGGCAGTGGCGCTGTCGGTGGGATCGTGGGGGTTGAACCCAAACTCGACCTCGAAGCCGTCGGTAAGACCGTCACCATCGGTGTCGGGGTTGGTCGGATCGGTGCCGTGGATGTTGACCTCTTCGCCATCAGTCAAGCCGTCGCCGTCGGTGTCCGGGTTCTGCGGATCGGTCCCGAGTGTGTCCTCTTCCTCATCCGTCAGACCATCGCCGTCGGTGTCGAGATGAAGAGTCACGGTATTGGAGGTCAGCCCACCGACGGTGACCGAGACCGGACCGGTGACGACCCCATCCGGCACGGTGACCGTCAGCCGGACCTTGCTGGCGGAACTTGGTGACGCCTGGATTCCTGCAAAGTCAACTTGATTGGCGGCACTGCTGGGGTCGAAGAAGCGGCCGATGAGCTCCACCACGCCTCCTGGCCCGGCCAGAGCAGGCTCCAGACGCAACAGCTCGGGCGGGTTCTCCCCGGGCAGCAGGGTCACCTTGACCGCTGGAGCCGTCACCGTGATTTCGCCATAGTCGTTGGCGGTGACCACCGCGGTCAGCTCGGTTGGCGCCGCCGGCTCCGGTAGCGGCAAGTCGATCTCGTACGGCATCGCCGTGAGGACGAAGGTCTCGTCGACTGAGCCATCGCTGGCATTCAGATGGAAGACCACTTCGCGCACGGTCACGTCGTCCGAGGCCTCGGCGGCGAAAGGCAAGCTCGAGCGGCCGAGCTGTACGAGATTGGGGAGCACATCCAGCAGGTCGCCCGGCTCGGCGACATTGGTGTAGCTGCCACCGGTACGCGAGGCGATGAGCTCGAGATTGACACTCGTTGCAAAGTCGGCGCTCAGGCCGAAAGTGTCGATGACCACTGCCGCATCCTCGGCCGCTCCCACGGCGGCAGCCGGGAATGTTGGGGCGTCGTGGGCGAAGAGGATCTCGACCGGTGTCGCCGAGGCGCGCGCCCGTGGGCCGATCAGCTCCGCCGTGGCGTCGTCGAGCCCCTCGCCCAGATCCGCGGCTCCGGTCGGTGTCGCCGACAACAGGTAGTCGAGGGTGGCACGCACATCGGCAAAGTTGTCGGTGAGCTGTCTAGCCAGCAGGGCCGCGCTCCAGTAGCGCACCACGGCGACCCGGGTGCTTGCCGGGTCGAGGTAGTCGAGAAACTCCTTGGCCGCGGCGATTTCGATCTCCAACAGCATGTCGGGCAAGCCATCGCCGTCGACATCGAAGGTCGTGATCTCACCGGCGGAGAGCGAGGTGTCGATGAGAAAGACCAGGTCGGTGGGCCCCACCGTGACAGTGGCGCCGTCCGCCGGCGTCAGCAGCTCGACGACAGGCGGCACGAGATCGTCGCGCCGCAGGATGACGATCTCGCTCTCCGCGATCTGGCCGACGTCATCGGTCGCCATGGCCCGGATCACCACCTGGCTGCCGTCGGCCCCGGAGTCGAGCCGGAAGTCGGTCGTGTAGGGCGGCTCGGTGAGGGTTGCGATCGGACTGCCGTCGACAACAAACTCCACGTCGGCGACTGCCGAGGCGTCGCTGGCATCGGCGCTCAGGGTGAGGAGCGAGCCTTCGACCACCTCGGTCTGATCGGCGGGCGACGTGATGGTGACCGTGGGCGGCGGGTCGCCCACCACTTCGACCGTTTGCGGCCCGGTCTCGGTGACCTTCGACAGCCTGTCGGTAGCCCGCGCCACCACCTGGACAGTGCCCTCACTAGCCAGTGGCGGGATGTCGTAGGACCGGGTGAAAGAGAGGGTTGTCTCGCCGGCACCCTGGATCGTCGTGGTCTGGGTAACCAGTCCGGTGAGGACAATTTCGACCGTGGCCAATCCGGTGGCGTCGGTCGCCGTACCCGAGACCTCGAGAATCTCACCGGCGCCGATCTGACCCGGCGGCGTCAGCGTAAAGGTAATTTCGGGCGGTGCGTCGGGGAGGACTTCCCGGCTCGCCGTCACCGCCACGCCGATGTTGCCAGCTCGGTCGATGCCGCTGGCCGAAAAAGTCACGACTCCGACCGTAGCGTCCTGCTCGGTCGGGATGTAGATCACGCTGTAGGGCGCCTCGGTGTCGCTTGCCAGCAGCTCCTCGCCCTTGAAGAAGCTGACGCTGACCAGGTCGGGGCTGTCGACCGGCTCAGCGGTGAGAGTCACCTCGGCGCCCTCGGTCAGTGGACCGGCCGGCACCAGTAGCTCGACGATGGGCGGTGTGGTGTCGAGGCTCTCGAAAGTGCTGAGGAATGGGGCGGCCATGGCGTTGCCGGCCCGATCGCGGACGCCCTGGACGATGAGCTGATAGACGTGCTCTTCGACCAACCCCTCGACCGGGGTAATGACGACCTCCCGATCCCCTGCACTTGGGAGGAAGGTGGTGATGACTCCGGCTCCCACGGTCAGGTCGGTGAGTTGGAGGGCGGCGCCGGAGAGACTCGCGGTGTCGACCGGCTCGGAGAAGGTCACCACGACCTGGGAGTCCACCGGCACCAGCAGGGTGCCGTCGGCCGGCTCCACTTCGACCACCACCGGTGGCACCACATCGGCCGTGACAAAGGTCGTCTGCAGCGGCAGCTCCAGATGCCGTCCCGCCAGATCGACGACTCCGGTGCCCACCTTGACCAGATAACTGGTGAAGTTGGCGAGCGGGGCCTGGGGCGTCAGCACGATGATGGCGTCATTGTCCTCCCAGCCGACGGTCACCGGAGCTGGGCTGCCACCGGTCGGCCGTAGCTCGACCCAGGAGCTGTTGAAGCGAGCGCGATCGAGCGGCTCGGTGAAACCGACCCGGACCGCGGTGCTCAGCAGCACCCCGACAGAGCCGGGCGCAGGCTCGACGACGACGACATCCGGATCGTGGTCGTCGAGCACCAGGTCACCCAGATCGACGAGCTCACCGTTGCCAGCCACCGTGCCGCCGGCTTGGAGCTGCCCTGGTCCGAGGTTCTCTTCCAAGAAGAGGTCGAAGCCACCCAGCGGCACGGCCAGCACCTGGAAGCGACCCTCCGTATCGGTTCGGGTCTCGTACTGCCGACCGCCGCGAGTCAGCACCGTCAGCCCCTCGGCTGCCGGGGTGACTCCGTCGGACAGAAGCACCCGGCCGACGACCGTGCCGCTCTCCTCCAGCACCACCGTCAGCTCCGCCACCTGGCCCTCCAGCTTGAGAGTGCCGAAGGCGGCGCCCCCCAGATCGGTCAGCGGGTCACGCGCCTGAGCGGTGATCGAGCCCGAGCCGATGTCGATGAAAGTGACGCGACCCGTGGCGTCGGTAGTCCCGGCGAGTTTCTGGTGACCATAGGGGCCGGTGACGTCGAGGGTCACGTCGCCGCCCAGAACGGGGTTGGCGAAGCTGTCGACGACCTGGACCTCGGCCGAGCCGCGGGCGGCCATCTGCACATCGAGGGTGAGCTCCTCGCCTTCGTAGGCGAGTCGACCTTCGACCCGTCCGCGGTGGGGGCCGGCCTGCTCGACGGCAACGATCTCGAAGGGGTTCGAAAGGACGCCTTCGAACCGGTAGCTGCTGCCGAGGCTGCCGCCGATCTGCTCGGCCCCACCGCCGAACACCTGATCCTGAAAGAGCGCCACCGAGGTGTTCTCGAAGGGTCCCGGCACGGCCCCCGGTGGGTTGAGGACGGTACCCACGACCACACCGCTCTGCTCGAGCACCAGCAGGACCTCGACCTGGTCCCCTTCGCCCACGATCTCGCCGTAGACCGTCGGCGCCCGTCGCGGCCCATCCAGTTCCTTGGCAGTGATGTTGAATTTGCCCTGTGGGACCCCCGGAAAGTCGAAGCGGCCGTCGGCATCGGTGCTGCTCAACGTGGTGAAGCTGGTCAAGCCTTCGGCCCCCAGGGTCACCGTGGCGTTGGGCACCGGCACCGAGGAGAGCGGCTCGATCACCTGCCCCACCACCTCGCCACGGCCTTCGAGTACGACATGGGTCTCGATGAGCTGCCCATTCTGGCTGAGGGTGAGCCCGCCGGCGCTCCCCTGTCGCCCGCTCTGCGGATCAAACACCTTGACCCGATAGGTGGCCAGCGGCAGCAAGGCAAAGCTGAACTCACCCAGACCATCGGAGGTGGTGCTGTCGAAGAACTTGGTCCCGCGCTGCAACGTGACCTGCGCGGAGGAGACCGGCGAGCCATCCACCGGGCTCGTCACCCGTCCGACGATCTCGCCGACATCCTCGAGCCGGATGACCACGCCGGTGATCTCCTCGCCCTCGTCGACGATCTCTATCGTCATCTTGCCGCCCAGATCGCCAAGAGCCGGCGATCGGGCCGCCAGTGTGCTCGTGCCTTCGAACACATTGGTAAAGGCAAAGGCGCCGTCGATGTCGGCCTCGTGCTCGAGCAGGCGGCCTGGATAGCTCCCCTCCTGCAGAGTGACGATGGCGTTGGGCACGACCTCACCGTTGCTGTCCTCTACCCGGCCGCTCACCGACCCCTGCTTGCGGAGCCGGATCTCGACTTCGAGCTCCTGACCCGGTTTGGAGAACTGCACCCAGACCCGCCCTCGACGAAAGATCATCCCCTCCTCGAAATAGGCATCGATGGGGAACGATTTATTGGTGGGCGGCACCAGCTCGAAGGCGAAGCGGCCGTCGTCGTCGGTCAACAGGTCGTAATCGGAGAAAGCCGGATGGCGGAGGAGGACGGAGGCCCCGGGGACCGGGGTCACCCCGTCCCAATCCAGAACGACACCGCGGATGTCGCCGTTGGGGCGGAAGACAAATTCGTGCTCCGCCACCTCACCATGGCGGACGAGCGCGCCGCTCACCGTCTTCTCGCCATAGAAGGCGTTGGCAGCAGTGATCACATATTTACCGGTCAGAACATCGGTCAGCTCGAAGCTGCCGTCGTCTTCCGTTTCGAGGAATCGGTTTTCGGAGTCGAGACCCACCAGACCGAGGCGCACCACGCTGACGCGATAGCTGAGGATCGAGGGTACGCCGATGAGCTCACCCGACTCGTTCGGCGCCTTGACCACGCCGCGGATCGTCCCCTTCATAAAGCGGATGGTGACGAAGGGGATCTGGCCGGAGAACAGGATTTGAGCGGTCGTCACGCCTCCGACCTCACCCTTGAAGGCGTGGACGGCATAGATCCCCGGCGCGACGTTGGGGATCGTGAACCTCCCCGAGAGATCGGTGGTGGCTTCGTGGATCCAATGCTGGTCGCCGAGAGCGAGGTGGACCGTGGCAAAGACGACCGGTTGGCCATCGAAGTCGAGCACTTCGCCGGTGATGGCACCGGCATCGAAGGCGGGTTCGAATATGAGATCGCGGGTGACGACCTGACCATCGGTCTGGATGGTGATGGCGCCGGTGGTCTTGACCTGGAGCTCGAGATCGGCCGCCGACACATCCCACGTGCCCGCGAAGACACCCTCCAGACGATAGAAGCCGGTGGCGTCGGAAGTGGTGTTGAAGGGCGAGCTCTCGACCCAGACCACGGCATCGGCGAGCGGCACGAGCGTGCCGGTCTCGGTCCGTAGGTAAACATGACCCTCGATCGTTCCCCGTTCGTCGATGAGCAGCACATCGACGTCGTTGACCTGGTCGGGCAGCACCTCGAAGAAGAGGCGAGCACCGGCGCGACCGCTCTCGCCGTCGAAGGCCTCGATCTCGGCCGCGCCCGCCAGCACCGTGCCAAAGTCGAAGCGTCCGCCGATGTCGCTGTGCTGGACACCCAGCAGCTGATCCTCGACATAGAGAGCCACATAGGCGCCGTAAACCGGTCCCGAGCCGTCCGCGGCCAGCACCGTCCCCCGCAGCTCACCCTTCGGTAGCTCGGGCCGGCGGATGATCGTCAAGTCGCGGGTGACGACACTCCCGGCTGTCGGCACCTCGACCGTGGTGGCGGCAAAGTTGCCTTCACCATCGTTGGCGATGAGCTGGACGGTGCCTACCGGTACGTCTTTGACCTCGAAATTGCCAAAGCCGTCGACGGTCGCACTCCGGCCCAGCTCGTCGAACACCACGTTCTGAGCCACCACCGAGGGTGTCGCCGGCACGCTACCGTCGTCATAGGTCACCCGGCCCCGCACCGTGGCCCGACCCAGCATTGTTATGTTCAGATTGGCAGTCTGGCCGACAAAGCGTACCCGGCCGCGGGCGCTGCCCCGATGACCGGTCACCGCGTGGGTTCCACGCAGCTCGAAGATGTCGCCGCACTGGGTCTGCCGGACATAGTCGAAGAGAAAGCTTCCGGCGGCGTCGGCTTCGACCGCCGCGGTCTTGTGCACCCGGCACTCGTCTCGGCAGACCGGGCAGTAGTCGGTCTCGAGCAGCTGGACCAGGGCAAAAGGCGCCGCCTCGCCGTCGGGCCCGAACACCTGACCCCTCACCTGGATACCCGGCATCTCGGCCGTGGTGACGACCGGCAGCACCTGATGGGTAACGACCTGGCCGTCGGCACCGGCCACGTCACGGATGGTGATCTCCTGGTCGACCAGTGGGCTGATGGGGTTGTTGAAGGCCACCCGGACGACACGGGCGTTGCGCAGGCCGGCAAAGGGGTTCTCGCCCTGCTCGCCGAGAAGGGCCACGTTGGCCTGGGCCTCGACCAGACCGCCGTTGGAGACCTTGTCGGGGATGGTGAAGTGCTCGGGATCCACCGGCACGAGACTGCCCACATCCACATCGCCGGAGAAAAGCACCTCGACAAAGTGTCCGGCGGGGTCGATCTCGGCGTTCTGCACCGCCGCCACGGCGGCAAAGGGTCGGTCGGCGAGCGCTTCGATCTCGCCCGGGATCTGCGCGTCGACAAAGCCGTCACCGTCTTCGTCCACCTGCAGTATGAAATCGAGGTCGGCGAGGCTGAAATCGACCCAGGCCGTGCCGCCGCTGTCGAGCAGGAGGCTCTCCCAACGCACGATGCGAATGTCGCCGTCGGGCGTCGGAGCGAGCAGGTGAAGCTCGGCCAGCTCGGATTGCGACGCCACCAGCCGCACCCGGTAGCCCAGCTCCTCGGGTACCGTCATCAGCGCCATCCGGCCGGCGCCAAGATCGTAGAGATCGGCAAAGGGGAGATCGCGCAGCTGATCGACCTCGAGACCCGAGCCGCTCAGCCGCCGACCGTTGGCGCGGCTGGTGACTTCGAGATCGATCGCCTGCCCCACGCCCA
Organism: Thermoanaerobaculia bacterium; assembly: GCA_049678185.1. Classification (GTDB taxonomy): domain Bacteria; phylum Acidobacteriota; class Thermoanaerobaculia; order Multivoradales; family JAHEKO01; genus M0029. The sequence continues at coordinate 43,345 of JBAUDS010000039.1, read as the reverse complement.
GTGCAGCCGCGATGGCCGGCAGAAACGAAGTCGTTCCGGCAAAGCGCTCGAAAGCCGCTTGTGGTGTGGTGGCCGTCGCCTCGGCGGCAAAAACGTCTCCCATCGAGGCGCCTACCAACGCCCCCTTCTGGGTCGTGCGGCGCAGCAGGTCCCACTCCCAATCACCATCGCGGCCCCCGCTCCACTCCACCGCCAGCACCGAGACGCTGTCGAAGAGCTCCTCGCCGAGCGCCACGTGTCGTCCGGCCTGGGCCAGCTGCCAGATCCGCTCGTCGACGATCTCGCGTGTCACCCGGGGTAGATCGGAGGTGAGCAGGGACGGCGGTGCCGTGGCCAGCGAGAATCCGAGACCGATGAGCTTGAGGGCGTTGCGGAAGAGGACTGGTGGCAGCGCTTCGGCCGCCCGCGGCAGGATCAGCGATGTCGGGGACAGTGGGATCCCGTTCTCGCCCACCCCCACCGTCAGCTCGAAGGTCGGCGTGATGTTGTCGTCCCCCCTGGCTGCCGCCGCCACCACGCGGCCCGTGCGCAGCGACCGCATCCGGAACTCCAGCAGCTCGGCATCACGCGGCAGCAGCGTGTCGATCGTCTGGCGGCGCTCGCCGGAGTCGACAAGCTCGACCCCCGACAGCCCGGCCAGAGGAAGCTCGACGGTGAGCAGATTGACCGGAGCATTGCCGGTGTTGCTGACGGTAAGCAGCAGCGGGTACTCCTCGCCACTTCGCACGATCTCGGGGTGAGCGATGTGAATCGACAGGGTCGGGTCCCGCACCACGACCGCCCCGCGCGCCTTGCCGGTGACTCGCTGGATACCGATGGGCAGTCCGTCGATGATCCCCTCGAGGTCGAACTCGACGACATGGGTCCCCTCTTTGAGGCCCTCGACGAGGACTTCGGCCTCGCCCTGCGACTGGGCGATGAGAAAGGTGATGTCGTCGGCGGTACCGACCTTGCCATCCGGTCCCGGCACCCGCACCGGGATCGGCACACCGAGTGGTGTGGGCGGCTCGGTCTCGGCGAGACGCAGACCGCCCGGCAGGGTGACTCTGGCGGTCAAGTCACGGACAACGAGCGGGTCGCCCTCTGGGGCGCCGTTCTGCACCATCAGCACGACCGAGAAGAATTGATTGAGCACGCTGATGTCGGATGGAAAGAGAATCACCCCCGGCAGCGGCAGCGGGTGGCTTCGCTCGCAGCCCAGAGGGTCCTCACAACCCCCGACCTGTGTACCGTCGCCCGGCGACAGTGTCAGCTTGAAGGGCGCCAGGGGCGGTGGACGAAAGCGCCCGCTCGGCAACAACGGCATCCCGATGAGCTGGTCGCCGAGCTCTTTGATCGGCACAAAAATCACCGGCACGTTGTAGTCGATGACGTCACCGGCGATGCCAAACCCAAAGGTGAAGTTGAAGGCCTGGTAGCTGTCGTCCTGGAGAACTATGCCCAGATCGCGAATCTCGTCGAGGGTGAGCGGCCGCGAGCTGACCCGCGTCACCAGCACCTGGGTGACCACGACAATGGCCGATCGGGGCTCGGCATAGGTGAGAAGCTCGTCCCCCTGGACCAGTCGGATGTTGTCGAGAATGTACTCCCCCTTCTGGGAGAGCCGGGGTATCCGAAACGGCTCGTTGGGCACTGTCTCCAGGACGAGAATGCCGTTGACTTCGGGTCCCGTGAAGTCGGCCAGCACCCGGAGGTCGGGCGGCAGGATGCCGTTCTCCGGGTCGTATCCGGCAAGGTGGGTGTCGACGAGGGTGGGAGTGCTGTAGGGGACCGTCTGGCTTTCGGGCGAGATCTGGAGCCTGGTGCCGGCGATCAGCAGCGTACCGCTGCCCAACTCGCCGTTCGCCCGGGCGGGCGCGGCGGTCAACAGGCACAGTCCGAGGGCACCGAGTGCTACGGCGTTAGAAAGTGGTCCCCTTCGGTGGATGGTGGCTCCTAGAGCCACCGGGCAGGTCCCCCCATCTTTTCTCCCCTGAACTCATAGTTGTAATCGCCCCCCGCGATCTTCTGGAGAGGTGTCGCTCGGTCCTTCCCCGCCGCGACGCCTCTCGTACCACTACAGGTGCTTCGAGGGTACTCCTGCGCCCAATTTCAGTCAAATAGCAAAGAATCAATAAGTTGGGGGTCGAGCTCTTCCACGAACCAGTCAGAGAAAAGGGCTGAGCCGTGGATGTTCATGTGTCCCTGGTCGAACCAGTTGGATCTCACGAACAGCTCCCGCCGAGTCTCGATCGACAGGACGGGGCCCCCTAGACCCTCGAGATAGGCCCGGTAATCGGGGCCGAGTGACCGCTGGCGATGGACCGGTACCTCGACCAGTACGAGCTGCACGCCCCGGTCCTCGCACAACTGCGCGATTCGAGCCACATAGCGAGCTCCCCGCTTGCGGGGATCGATTCTGTAGGAGCGGCGGTGTAGGCGTCTACGTTGAACCTCCATAACCCGGTGATCGCGCATCGATCCACCCGTCCGCTCCCAATAGGAATCGACCGCGGTCCATTTGTCCAGGTAAATCCCCAGACGCTCGAAGACCTGAGCGTAGCCCGCGACCGTATTGCCCAGGCTCGCGGTAACCCAGAAGGTGATCCGGTACTGCCAACTCCGCCGCCTGGGCAGTGGGGTATCGAGACGATTCAGCGGATCGGCAAACGATTCGGCCAATGATGCCAGGCGGTGGAAATAGGGATGGACCTTGTCTCGTTCGCCTCTTCCCACCTCCAGCACCAGAATCTCCAGGGTCGGCAGCTTGTCGATCAACTGGCGGGCGACTACGTAGTCGCGGCCCCGCCCCGTCCAGATGGTGCCAAAGTTGACCACGGCGTCCGGACGACCGTAGAGCGCCTGCGAGATCCTGGGTGCGTCCATCGCCGCCCAGATCTCGGACGAGCCCACCAATCCCATCCGCACCGGCGGCGCCTCGCGCAGGATTTCGCTCATCCATCGGTATTTGCGATCCGAGAATCCGGCCAGGGGCTCGGGGTTCCACCAGCGGAAGGCGAGCGACGGCAGCGAGAAGAGCAGGAACCAGAGGCCGGTCTGGAGCAGGAATCGACGGTGGCGGCGAACGATTTCTTTCATCGAGGTCTCTAGAACTGGAAATAGATAAAGGCCTGGTGGGCCCGGAAGCGATAGCTGATCAGCACACAGGCGGTGAGCGTGGCGATTGCGACGAGGGCCAGGAGCCAGGATCGCTGGTTGTCGAAGCCCTCGGCCCAGCGCTCGAGCCGGGGCTCGGCATAGTTGTGGAGCAGGAGTCCGCAGAGCAGAAAGAAGTAGGCGGTCTCACCCAGGGTCGCCCCCACGGCTCCGATGCTGAAGCCATCGCTGATAAAGCTCACGCCCGAGGCAAAGCTGTCGGCGCGGAAGAAGACACGGGCGAACGACCCGAGGTGGAAGAAGACGAGGACTCCGATCATCTGACGCAGCCTGCTTTGCGGCTCGGCCGGCTGGGGCAAGAGGCTGTAGATGACAAAGAGCACTCCATGCAGCCCACCCCAGACGATGAAGTGCCAGGCCGCGCCATGCCACAGGCCCCCCAGCACCACCACGATCATCACATTGACATAGGTGCGCAGCGCACCCTTCCGATTGCCGCCAAGCGGATAGTAGAGATAGTCGCGCATCCAGGTGGAGAGCGTGATGTGCCATCGGTTCCAGTATTCGGTGGGGTTGCTGGCAAAGTATGGAGTGCGGAAGTTGATCGGCAGCTCGAGTCCAAAGAGCCGGCCGCAACCGCGGGCGATGTCGGTGTAGGCGCTGAAGTCGAGAAAGATCTGGAAGGCAAAACCGTAGACGGCCAGCATGTGGGACCAGGAGTCGTACTGGGCCGAAGCGCCAAAAACCGGGTCCACGACCAGGGCCGCCAAGGGATCGGCCACACAGACCTTCTTGAACACGCCGTAGAGCACCAGGAAGAGACCACCGGTGCGGATACGTTCCCGGAGGTCGCCGTGGAACTGCGGGAGAAGCTCGCGGGCGCGGACGATGGGACCGGCCACCAGCTGGGGAAAAGCGGCCACAAAGAAGAAGAACTGCAGCGGGCTGCGGCAGGGCTCGATCTTGCCGCGATAGACATCGATGGTGTAGCTCAGGGTCTGGAAGGTGTAAAACGAGATGCCGATGGGGAGGATGAGATCCACCGTGGGGACATCCCAAGTCAGACCCAGACGCTCTACCGCCCGTGCCAGCGACTCGGTAAAGAAACCGGCGTACTTGAAAGTGCCCAACAGCCCCAGATTGACGGCAAGAGAAAGGACGAGCAGCCCCTTCTTGCCGGCCGCGGAGCGAGCGCGGGGAATGGCCAGACCGACAAGGAAGTCGACGGCCGAGCTGGTGAGAAGAAGGACCAGGAACCGGGGGTCCCACCAGGCGTAGAAGAGATAGCTCGCCGCCAGCAGCCAGGAGAGCTGAAGCCGCAAGCTCGGCAGGGCCAGAAAGACGGCCAGAACGACCAGGAGAAAGAGAGCGAAGACGGGCTCGACAAAGCTCATGCGGCGGGGCGCCCCGGGAAACGCGGGACACAATACGGATTTTTCTCAGGAATCCGTATTGTGTCCCTCATTTTTTCGCCACCCCGGTTCGCTCGGGAACCGCCGAGCAAAGGCCTCCGCCGTTGATCAAAGGCGGGATTCTAGCGCGGGCGCCTCTTCAGAAATGAGGCTGCCGCTGCTTGCACAGACGGTAGCCGGTGGTTGCTGTATCTTGGTCTTATGTCTGGGCAGTTCCACGGCTCGGTCCTGACGGCGATCTTGCTCGGCTTCTCCGCTGGGGCTCTGGCACAAGAAATCATTCCCCCTGCAAGGCGCATCATCTGGGGGGCCGGAGTCGAAGGCGGCATCCCTATGGTTCCAGTTAGACAAACCGTGCTCGACTTTGGTGCCACAGGTGATGGGGTCACCGATGACGCTCAGGCTTTTAAGGACGCCCTCGCGGCACTCCCCGCCGAAGGGGGTGCGGTCCTGGTTCCAGCCGGCACCTATCTGCTCCGCTCGACCATCCGGCTGGGCGACGGTGCTGTGCTCCGGGGGCAAGGGGCGGTCTATACCCGGTTGCGGTTCGACCTGGGTGGCGGTGGCAGCAACTGCATCGAGGCGATCACCTACGAGCGTGGCAGCTGGGTGAGTGTCCAGAGCGGGTACGACAAGGGGTCGACTGCGCTGACGGTGGCGGACGCCTCGGAGTTCGTCGCACCCACATTTGCCGAGATCCAGCAGACCAACGACCCCGACCTCATGTACACCGATCCCGAGTGGGACCAGACCTGGGCCGCCGACTCGGTGGGCGAGGTCGTGCGGGTAATCGGCAAGAACGGCAACCAGTTGACCCTCGCCTCACCTCTCCACTTCTCCTACGACCCAAACATGAACCCTCTCATCCGACCGCAGGGATTTGTCGAGCGGGCCGGGATCGAGTATCTCCATATCGAGCGGCTCGACGCCGGCGACGGCCACACCATCCTGTTCAAGAACGCGGCGTGGGTGTGGATGCGGGGAGTCGAGAGCGACACCACCTACCGGGCTCACGTTTCCACCGACACCGTCTATGGCTGCGAGGTGCGGGACTCCTATATGCACCACTCCCACGACTATGGCGGCGGTGGTCACGGCTACGGCACCAACCTCGGCCGCCACACCACCAACTGTCTGATCGAGAACAACATCTTTGTCAGTCTGCGACACGCCATGCTGGTGCAGGTGGGCGCCAACGGCAATGTGTTCGCCTACAACTATTCGCGGGAGCCGGTATCTCAGGACACCTGGTCGCCTCCCGACATCTCGCTCCACGGTCACTACCCGTTTTACAACCTATTCGAGGGCAACATCGTCCAGGAGACCGCGGTGAGCGACTACTGGGGACCGGTCGGTCCGGGCAATACCTTCTTGCGCAACTGCGTCCAATTCGAGGGGCTGTGGATCGACGACGAGTCTCACGATCAGAATGTGGTCGGCAACACGCTGACCGATGGGCCCGGGAACGACATCAGCATCGATTCGTCGGTGGATGGCACCCTGGTCCATGGCAACTGGGTCGATGGCGCTATTCAGTGGGATCCCGGCATCCCCAACCACACGATCCCGAATTCCTACTACCTGAACGCCCGTCCATCGTTCTACGGGGCTGACCCCTGGCCGTCGATAGGTGGCGATCTGGGCCCGGTCTGTAGCAACCCGGCGTTTGAGCGCTGGGAGGACGGCAAGGCGACCCCCGGGGTGTCCGCGATCTTCAGTGACGGTTTTGAGAGCGGCTCGACGGGCTTCTGGTCGGTCACGCTCCCTCCCGGTAGCTAGGTTCGGCCGGCACGGAGGCCGGCCGCTTCAGAAATTGAGGGACACAACTCGGATTTCCAGCACCCGCAGGGCGATCGGACACCTTGAGAAAATCCGTATTGTGTCCCTCGATTTCCTTCCTGGACCTCATTCGACCCCTTGGCATCCTTTCCTTGATAGCTCACGGAGATCTTCCGTGATATTGTAAGGATATGAGCAAGGTTACCAGCAAGCGACAGGTCACCATTCCTAAGAGAATCGCCGATGAGTATGGGATTTCGGAGGGTGACGACATCATGTGGATCGCGGAGGGCGGAGCGATCAAGGTGCTCCCGCATCAGCAGCCGGCGCCGCCTATTGACCCGAAGGAACGCCTCGAGCTGTTCGATCAGGCGACGGAACGCCAGCAGCGAAGGGAGGTAGGGCGGATCGTCGCTACTCCACCCGGGGATCGCGGATGGACCCGCGAGGAGCTTCACGATCGTGACGGCACTCGTTGACACCAATATCCTGGTCTACCGGTTCGACTCTCGGTTTCCTGACAAACAGGCCATTGCCACCGAGACCCTACGGCGCGGCATTGCCGAGGACAGTATCTGTGTGCCCCACCAAGCCGTCGTCGAGTTTGTCGCTGCTGTCACTCGAACCCACAAGGACGGCGGCAGCATTCTCTCGCCTCAGGAGGCCTGGCGGGAGGCTGAAGAGATGTTGAGCCAATTCGAGATCCTCTATCCAAATGAAGAGGTCCTCCGGATGGCGATCCGTGGCGCTGCCACCTATCAGCTGAGTTGGTTCGACGCCCACATGTGGGCCTACGCCGAAGTGTTCTCTCTGCCGGAGATCCTGTCGGAGGACTTCGAAGACGGCCGCCTGTATGGGTCTGTTCGCATCGTCAGTCCGTTTCGAGAAGCCGACGCAGGGTAGGGCGCCTACACCCCACACAACGCGATCGGCCGGCACGGAGGCCGGCCGCTTCATCCCCTGGAAGCCCGGTAGTTGCATTGTCCGCAACCAGCGACGATCATTGATGGGGGAATACGCTGAATGACCTCGCCTGAGTTGGGCTCAAACGCCGCCGACGCCACCGGGGAACCGCCTGCGGCTCCTATCAAGGTAATTGTCCACCTTTCGGGTAGCCGCCGGGGCACGACCCAGCGTCTGCGTGGTGACAACCTGCGGCTCGGCAAGAGTCCCGAGGTCGAGATCGCGGTATCGCCCGAGCCCCAGGTGGCGGACCACCACGCGACCCTCCTGCGCCAGGGGCTGACCTACGAGCTGGTGGTCCAGCCTGGAGAGACGATCTGGGTCAACGGCGCTCCCGTCGAGCGACGTGCTCTCGCCTCCGGTGACCTGCTCGAAGTCGGCAAGGACGGTCCGGTTCTGCGCTACCGGATCTATGCCCCGGGGACCCGCGTCCGGAAGACCCTTGCCGAGGCTTTCGACGACTCGGTCAGGAGCGCTCGCGCCGAAACCCAGAATCCGATGGGACAGGCCGCGCTGATCCTCGCCGGCAGCCTCAAGGACTTCGCCACCAAGACCTCGCTCTGGTTCCGGATCGTGATGGTGATCCTGGCCGTCCTGCTGGTGGTAACCGTGCTGCTCAGCCGGCACAGCCTCGAGCTCGAGCGACGGCTGGAAGAAGAGGAGATGGCGCTGCGAGGGATCAGCGAGCTCCTCGCGGGCGCCGAAGGCAAAGAACTGAGCCTGGACGAGCTGGTCGAGATCCGCGAGGAGATCTCGGAGGCGCTCGGCCGGGTCGAGGCCCTCGAGGCCCGTACCGAGGCGCCGGCGCGGATCGTGGCCGAGGCCTCCCGTTCTGTCCTGCTGCTCCAGGGAGCGTACGGCTTTGCCGACCCCGAGAGCGGTCGCCCCCTCCGCTTTCTCGGCATTGGGGAAGACGGTCTGCCCCTCCGCGACCCCAACGGCAGTCCGCTGGTCGGCATCGCCGGTAATGGCCCACCGCTCGAGTCGTTCTTTACCGGCACCGCTTTTCTGGTGGGTGAGGACAGCCTGCTGCTCACCAACCGGCACGTGACCCGGCCGTGGGAGTACGAGGCCGCGGCGCAGATGATCGCCTCCGAGGGGCTCGTGCCCGTCATGCGCCGTCTGATCGGCTATCTTCCCGGCGTCGAAGAACCGCTCACGGTCGAGCCGCTGGCGGTCTCGGACACCGCCGACTTGGCCGTCATTCGGTGCGCGGCCATCAGCAAGCTCTCCTCCCCCCTTGCCCTCGCCGCGGAATCCCCGTCGGCCGGCGACGAGGTCATCGTTCTGGGTTACCCGGCCGGGATCCCAGCCCTCCTGGCTCGCGCCGACGACGCTCTCGTGGATGAGATCATGGAGGACGACGATATCGACTTCTGGGGCGTCACCCGCCGGCTCTCCGCCGCCGGTCACATCGCGCCGCTAGCTAGTCGAGGGATCGTCGCCCAGGTGACACCCTCGGCCCTAGTCTACGACGCCGAGACCACCCGCGGCGGCAGCGGTGGACCGGTGCTGGATCTGGATGGCCGGGTGGTGGCGATCACCTCGGCCGTGATCACCGATTTCGGCGGCTCCAATATCGCCGTCCCCGTAGCGAGCAGTCGCGAGCTGCTGCTCAGAGCCAGGTTCGAACAGCCTCTTCTGCCCATCGCCTTGCGGTAGAAGCCCGTCCGACCAACCCGCAGTAGAATCCAAATCACCTGCGAATCTTCGAGAGGGTCACACATTGAACTTCCTGCGCCTACTACCCGTCGTCCTCAGTCTGCTCCTTCTTGGCGCCCATTTTCTCCGCGCCGGGTGGCTTGCTATGGCCGGGGCTCTGGTCGCGCTCGCCGTATTGGCGCCGGTGCCAAGACCCTCGATGGCACGAATCGTCCAGGTAGTGCTGTTTGTCGGCGGCTTCGAGTGGATCCGCACACTCTTTATGAACATCGCTTCGCGCTCCGACCTCGGCGAGCCCTGGATGCGGATGGCCGTTATCCTCGGCGCGGTCACGCTGTTCACATGGGGCTCGCTGTTGGTGTTCCGCTCTCCTGCGCTGCGAGCTCGCTATGGTCTCGATGAGCAAGCTCCCGCGGACGGCGAGCAGGAGACGAGCACGGGGTGACCCACGACCGCTTCCGCACCCTCGAGGACGACACCTACGACGTGATCGTGGTCGGGGCCGGGACCGGCGGTCTCACCGCGGCCGCCCTTTTGGCGCGCCACGGCAAGAAGGTCCTGGTGCTCGATCGCCACGCGGTGGCCGGCGGCAACGCCACCATCTTCAAACGCAGCGGCTACGAGTTCGACATCGGGCTCCACTACATCGGCGGCTGTCACCCCAACGGGATGATTCCGCGCATCCTGCGGGCGGCTGGAGCAGCCGACGTCGAATTCGAGGAGATGGACCCGGACGGGTACGACACCCTGGTCTACCCCGACTTCGACTTTCGGGTGCCCAAGGGGATCGAGCGCTTTCGCGACCGCCTGGTCGAGCGCTTCCCACGCGAGAAACGCGGCATCGAGCGCTATGTGAAGCTGCTGAGGCAGATTCAAAAGGTCCAGCGCACGATGACACGCCCCTCCTCGGCCCTCTGGGTGCTCCCCCGCTCGCTGCTGCTGTCGCGCTGGGCCAACTCGACCTTCAAGGAGTTCCTCGACAGCTGCACCGACGATCCCCGGCTGCAGGCGGTACTCGCCGGTCAGCATGGGGACTATGCGCTGCCCCCGAGCCGGGCTTCGGTTCTGGTGGGTGCCGGCCTGGCACTCCACTATCTGGAGGGTGCCTACTTCCCAAAGGGGGGCGGACAGATCATCTCCGATCGGCTAGCCGAGTCCGTGGAGCACCACGGCGGCAAGATCCTGCTCATGGCAACGGTCGAGCGGATCGTCGTCGAGGAAGGCAAGGTTCAGGGGGTCGAATTCGACTGCCAGCAAACTGGGCGGCGTACTGTCAGGGCGCCGGTGGTGATCTCCAACGCCGATCTAAAACGGACCTTGCTCGAGTTGGTGGGCGCCGAGCACCTGGAGCCCAAAACCGTCCGCCGGACGGAGGCGTTCGAGATGGCGCCGGCCCTTGGCATGGTCTATCTGGGGATCGATCGTGACCTCCGGGCGGAGGGTTTCCCCCGCACCAACTATTGGGTCTACTCGAGCCACGACTACGAAGACCAATATGCGGCCACGGCGGCGGGCGAGTTTCCGTCCGAGCCGTTTGTCTACATCTCGATCGCCTCGCTCAAGGATCCCACCAATCCCCGGCTGGCCCCCGCCGGCCACACCAATCTCCAGGTCATGTCCCTGGCCCCTTCCGAGCCCGAGAGCTGGGGGGTGAGCGAGAACGAGTTGAAGGACGGGTCGTATCGCAAAAAGGCGAGCTATCTGGAAGCCAAGGCAGCCTACTCCGAGCGGCTGATCACCTCGGCTGAGAGGGTATTCCCCGGTCTACGAGACCGGATCGTCTTCCAGGAGCTCGCCACTCCCCTCACCCACCGCCGCTACACCCTCTCCACCGCCGGCACCTCCTACGGCATCGCGGCCACTCCACAACAGTTTCTCCGGCGACGGCCGGGGATTCGCACCGAGATCGAGGGTCTCTTGCTGTGCGGCGCCAGCACCCGCATGGGACACGGCATCGGGGGTGTGACCCTGTCGGGGCTCTTCGCCGCCGCCAACTTGCTGGGGCGAGACCTCGTGCCGCGCGTCCTGGGACCCACGAACCGGATCAGCGACGCCGCGTAGCAAACTGGCCCGGGCGCTACTTCGCCGACAGCTCCTCTACCAGGTGGTTGGCCTTGTAGACCTTCTCCAGCGCCTCGAGCATGACCGCCGGATGGACCGAGACGGTCCGATTGACCGACTCGTCGAACCAGTAGGAACCGGCGATGGAGTGGATGTTGCCATCGAAGACAAGACCTACCAGATTGCCCTGCTTGTCAATGGCCGGACTGCCCGAGTTACCGCCGGTGATGTCGGTGGTGGCGACAAAGTTGAACCGCGTATCGGGGTCGAGCCGCTGCTGGGCTTCGAGCCAGCTAGCGGGCAGACGAAACGGATCGTCTCCGGTAACCCGAGGGAAGATGCCACCCACCGTGGTGAACGGCGTGACCATCTCACCCTTCTCCTCCCAGCCTTTCACCGAGCCGAACGTAACCCGCAGCGTAAAAGTCGCGTCCGGATAGTTGCTCGCCCCCTGGATGACAAAGCGAGCCTCGGCGATCCGCTCGGCGGCCTGTTTTTCAGGCGCCTCGACTTCGTCCTCGTAGCGCTTGCGATAGGCCCGGGAAATAGGGTCGACTTTGCGGACAAAAAGGATCATCGGATCCTGAGAGGCCTCGATCGCCTCCATTCCACCGTCCCAGAGCTTCTCGCGGTACCCGGCGTCTCCCAGGCGCGTGCCTGCGACCAGCGCGTGGGCGAGGGTGTCTGGTGACACCCGGCCCAGCACCTTCTTGACGTAAGGGCTGTCCGGCCCGAGGAACTCGCGCAGCTTGTCCAGCGAAAAGGAGAGGTCGACCTCCTCCAGATCGGGGTAGATCGGCCGACTGGCCAGGGTTCGCTGGCGGAGCTGGGGAAGAGCCGCCTCGGTGTACTCCCTGAGCCGCTGTTCGTTGGGCTTTTGGCGCTCCTCAGCGGCCCGCACCAGCGAACGAGCGTAGTCGAAGAGGGTGCTTCTGAAGGCGACCGCGGCTTCGAGAAAGAGGTACTCATCGCGGAAAGTGAGGTACGCCGCCTCTGCGGCTGCGATGTCGTCCCAGGCCGAGCCGTACTTGGCGGCGAGCTGCGGATCCGCCGCCACCGCCTCCCGCAGCCGATTCTCGTCGTCGAGCTTGCGGGCAAAGATCTCGTCGTCGAGCAGGGCCCGCAGCTCGTTGCGCCGCACCTTGATGCCGTTCTCGGTCATCAGCAGTGGCCCCTGGACGATGCGGTAGGGCTCCTCACCGGTTTTGCCGAATTGAATGTAGCGACCCCGAAGCTCCGCATAGCGCATCAAGTAGTGCGGCAGACTGACATCGCGCATGGTTTTGAGCTCGGCAACCGTCAGCTGGCGATCGGTCGAGCCGGGGTGGCCCGTGACGAATACCAGCTCACCCTCCTTGGCACCTTCGGCGCGCCAGGTCAGGTAATCCGGGGTCTTGGCCGGCTCACCGTTCTCGTAGGCACGGAGAAAGGACATATCCAGGCACCAGCGTGGAAAGTTGAAGTTGTCCGGGTCGCCACCAAAGGCAGCGATTGGCGCCTCGGGGACGAACACCAAACGCACGTCGTCGTACCGCTTGTACTTGTACAGGAAGTACTGGCCGCCGTTGTAGAGCGACACCGTCTCGCAGGAGAGCTTACCGGTCGCGCTCTCCAAAGAGGCGTCCTCGCAGGCCTGCTCCATCCGGGTCAGGGTCTGTTTGCGGATCTCGTTGGCCTCCACATCGGCCTTGCCCTCGATCGCACCCATCACTTGTGCCGTGATCTCCTCGACCTCGACCAGCACCGAGAGCTGCTCCGACTCGCACTGCACCTCCTCGCTCCGGTTGCTAGCGAGAAAGCCCTCTTCGTCCACGTTGTTTTCGGCAGACGAGATCTGGGTGGTACACCGGCGCACACAGTGGTGGTTGGTGAGCACCAGACCGTCGGGTGAGACAAACGATCCGGTGCATCCACCTTCAATGCGGGTGGTGGCGCGCTGGATCCGCGCCAGCCAGGCGTCGTCGATCTCGACACCGTAGGTCGCTTGAATCTTGGCCGTCGGAAAATTGTCCAGCGTCCACATGCCCTCTTCCGCCAACAGCGTGGCTGCCGGCAACACAAGAATCAAGACTGCTATCAGTCGTTTCATGGTTCCCTCCTCCTGGCCGGTACGATGAATGTTCGATAAAGGTTCCGCTGTAGGATTATCTCGCAATGCCCGACACCCGTACCAGTCGTGGCCCCCACCCCAAGGACCGGGACTGTTTCACGGCAGAAACGCTTCCGGTTCTGCGCGCCGCCGTTGCAGATCTCTCGTGGCTGCTGACACGCGGCTATTCGAACAAGGCCTCGCTCAAGATCGTCGGCGATCGCCACTCCCTTCGTGATCGTCAACGCAAGGCCCTTCAGCGCTGTGCCGCCGCCGATCAGAACTGCGCTCGGCGGCGCGAGCACCAGGTCACCGCCGATCAGCTCCGTGGCCAGACGGTCGCTGTCGACGGCTACAACGTGCTGCTCAGCATCGAGGCGGCTCTCTGCGATGGGGTGCTGCTGCTGGCCCGCGACGGGACTTTTCGGGATCTGGCGGCGATGAGCGGCCACTACCGGCGGGTCCACGCCACCCGGCCCGCGGTCGAGCTGTTGGCCGATTTCTTCGCCGAGACGGGAACTGAACATGTCGTCTGGTATCTCGATCGGCCGGTCTCCAACAGCGGCCGGCTCAAAAAGCTCATCGACGAGACCGTCGCCGGGCACAAGCCGCCCTGGCAGGTCGAGCTCATCACCCAGGCCGACAAGACGTTGGCCGAATCGCCGCACGTTGTCGCCACCGCCGACAGCGCCATCCTCGACCGGTGTGATCGCTGGATCAACCTGGCACGGCTGGTGATCGAGCGCTCGGTTCCCGACGCCTGGATCCTCGACTTGCGCGGCTAATCGGGAAAGCCGAGGGGAGAGCTCTCCCCGTTGTTCAGGCCTGGCGGGCGATGAGCACCAGGCTGCGGTCGTCCGGGGGAGACACATCGCCCTCGAAACGGGCGAGATCGTCCAGGATCCGGTCGTGCACCGCGTCGGGGTCTCCCCCCTCGCCCATAATCTCCTTCAGCCGCTCGAAACCGAAGGCTTCGCCCTCGGCGCCGACGGCCTCGGGGATGCCGTCGGTATAGAGCAGGAGAAGATCTCCGGGCTCGAGCGTCACCACCTGACTGGTGAGCTCCAAATCGTGACGTAGCCCCAGGGGGAGGCTCGAGCTGCCCAATTCCCGTATCTCACCGTCGGCCCGGCGCACCAAGGGATAGGGGTGACCGGCACAGGCGTACTCGAAGCGGCCGTCGTCCGGCGACAAGAGTCCCAGAAAGAGAGTCATAAAGGCCCGCCGGCCACCGGTCTGGAAGAGGGCGCGGTTGACCAGTGTGGCGATGGCCACCGGGCTCGACTCGAGGTCGCTGGCTAATTTCAGCGTGGCATTGGCGATGGCCATGAGCAACCCGGCGGCCATACCGTGACCGCTGGCATCACCGATTACCAGCAGCAGCCGGCCGTCGGGGAGCTCGAGAAAGTCGTAGAAGTCGCCGCCGATGGTGTTGGCGGCGCGGTAGGAGAAGGCGAATTCGTAGCCCTCCAGATCGGGCGCCTGGGTGGGAAGAAGCTCGTGCTGGAGCTCGCGCGCCACCTCGAGCTCGTCGCGGATGAGGATCCGGTCGGCCAGCTCGAGACCCAGCAGGATGACCATCCCAATGAATCCGTAGACCGCCGTTGGCGGAAAGGCATAGGCACCCGCCTCTGGGGGGATCAGGCTGAGCAGGGCCAGGATGAGACAGACGGCGAACAGTACCCGTCTCGTCGGGCTGAGCTTGTAGGAGAGAGCGAAAAAGAGGGTGCGGATGCGATACCAAAACCGCTTGAAGAAACTCGTCGGCTCCGGCTCGTCGGCGCGCTCGCGGATCAGGACCATGTAGGCCTGTCTGGCCTCGCGGCCGATCAGACCCGGCACCTCGCGCGCCTTGAGTCCCCCGGTGTAATCGCGAACCGACTCACGCAGTCGAGCCCGCTGTTTGCGTGCCGTCATATTCCCTCCTGCAACCGACGCACCTACAACCCTACTACGCATCCAAGAGGCGCGGGTTTGGGTGCCCGACGTAAAAAGACCCGATTCGCCTCGGTGGCAGACCGGGTCTTTGACGGTTACTGGCGCAGTCCCTAGTCTGCTGCCTCCATCGGGACAAAGCTCAGATCACGCCGAATTTCGAACTCCTCGGTCTCATAGTCGGTGATGCAGTTTCTCCACTCCTGGAACATCTGTTCAGCCCGCTCTTCGCCCAGTGCCTTGGTCAGGACCTCCCCTGTCCCCGGAAACCCGTTGAGCTGATCGGCGTCATCGGCCATAGTCGTAACGACGTACGATCCGGTGCCATACTGGGTCTGGTAGGCGCTGAAGCCCACCGGCGAGTCGACCTTCTTGAAGGCCGCCACCACCTCTTTGACCAGAGTCTCGAACTGCTCGGTCATGTCCGGCTTGACCATGTGCGAGGTGAGCCGGTAGATCCCAGGGGTCTTGGAGGCCGGGTTTGCCGGCTCATAGGTGAGCTCTGGCATGAACTTGACGATATTGGTGTGGTGCGATTTGATGGAGTTGGAGCCCTCCATCAGCTCCGCCATTTTCTCTTCGCCCAGCGCCTCGCCCATGGCCTTGAATCTGGCGTCCTCACCGTCGAGAAAGGCGTAATCCTTCATTGGTGAGACCCAGACATAGGTAAACCCGGAGTTGGAGCTGTACCAACTAAACTCGGGGCCCATTTCCGCCCCCTTGAAGGCTTCGACCCACTTCTCGTTGATCTTTTCGTACTCTTGTTGCATCGACGGCTCGATATCGTCGATATGAACAATCATGTACTTGGAATGGACGCTTCCTTCTTCCTCCTCCGCCTGGGCCGCCGGTGGCGCCGCAATCAGCAGTGATGCGATCGCCAGCACCCAGATCCAATGTAGCTTTCTCATACTTCTTCTCTCCTTTGCCGATCCAAGTCGACCGACTGTTGGTTTTGAGGCGGCCGCCAGAGCAGCCGGAGCCAGACCCCTCACGCTCAGGTGAACGGCGACCCCCTACCTCGTTGTTCTAGAAACCGTCTTCCAGGATAGCAGAACACCCTCAATCCAGGTGAAAGAAAGGGCTTGCGTTTGCCGTGCTATAGTGCTATATATTTGTATAGCACTTGGAGACCCGATGCAGCTCCACATCGCCACCGGCAGCGAGCTCCCCATCTACCGGCAGATCATGCGCCAGATCACCGACGCCATCGCCGGTGGGCGCCTGCGGCCCGGCGACAAGTTGACCTCGCAGCGGGATCTGGCGGTCCAGCTCGTCATCTCACCGCTGACGGTCAAAAAGGCGTACGACGAGCTCGAGCGGGAGGGTTTGATCCGCACCGAGCGGGGCCGGGGCACCTTTGTCGCCTCCGGCGCCCCCGCCATCGACCGGGGGGAACAGCTGGAGCGGCTGCGCGAGATGGCCCGGCGTCTCCTGTCGCGGGCCCATCTCATCGGCGTGCCGCTGCCGGAGCTGCTCGAGCTGCTCGAGGAGGCCGAAGCCGAGCTCGCCGCCGAGCGTTCCGCCAGCCAAGATGACCGGGAATCCGACCAAGAGTGATTGACGATTACGAGAAGAAGGAGTCCGCATCATGCCTATCGCCGAGTTCAACGACATCTATCGCGCCTACGAGCGGGGCAAGAATGTCCTCGACGGGGTCAGCTTCTCGATCGAGCCCGGTCAGGTCGTCGGGCTGGTAGGGAAGAACGGGGCCGGTAAGACCACCCTGCTGCGTATCGCGATGGGAATGATCGAAGTGCAGCAAGGGTCGGTCCAACTGTTTGGCCTTGACCCACGCGAGCAGTCGATCGAAGTCAAACAACGCGTCGGTTATGTCTCCGAAGATCAGATCCTGCCACCGGTGATGCGGGTCGACGCGATCATCAATCTCCATCGTGGCCTCTTCCCCACCTGGGACGAAGAGGTGGCCCAGCAACTTATAGAACGCTTCGAGATCCCCCGCCGCGCCAAGATCAAGAATCTGAGCAAGGGGCAGGCGCGACAGGTGGCGCTGGTGTGTGCCATCGCCCACCGGCCCGAGCTGCTGCTCCTGGACGAGCCGGCCGGGGGGCTCGATCCGGCCGCCCGGCGCGAGTTTCTGGAGACCTCGATTCGGCTTTTGAACGAGACCGGCTCGACGATTCTCTTCTCCTCGCACTACATGACCGACGTCGAGCGGCTGGCCGACCGCATCGTGATGATTCACGACGGCCGGGTCCTCATCGACACCGAGCTCGACGAGCTGCGGGAGAACTACTCTCTGGCGCTGGTACCCAACGAGGCTGCGTGCTCGCGGGCGGACCTCCTCGCGCTCAGCGAGTGCCTCGGTGTGCGTGACCGCTCCGACGCGCTGCACGCGATCTTCGAGCTCGAGCCGGAAAGAACCAACAAGCTCCTCGAGCACAAGCTCGGTGTCCGCGACGCCCGTTGCACCCGCATCGCACTCGAAGAGATGTTTATCGAGCTCGCCGGAGGTCAGGGATGAATACCCTGACCTGGTGGCTGTCCACGATTCGGCGCGACGAGTCCGTGCGCTTGCTGCCGATCTGGGTGGTCTTCACCGCGCTCAACACCAGCGCCTTGGTAGGTGCCGTGGCATTCAGGGGAGCCACCACCGGGAGCACCGAGGCGTCACTGCGGGGGCTTGCCATGGTGCTCTGGTTTGCCCTCGTGGCCCCGCTCGTGGTCGGCAGGTTTCGTCGTCGCTGCACCCGGCTCGATCTGGCTCTGCCCCTCGGATCCCGTGATCTCTGGCTCGCCCACACAACGGCGATCGTCCTCGCGGGTGCCGTGGTTCTGGCGGCGTCGATCGGAGTGGTCGCTTTGCACTCGACCTCCCTGAAGAGAGCGCCCTATCTCCAGTTCACCGCTCCGGCTGTCGCCGGTCTGGCCATCGCCCTGCTGGCTGCCTGGGTCCTCGCGGCAGTGCTGCTGCAAAGCTACCGGCCCGAGCTCAAGGACATCCCTGGCGGCTGGCGGTACGCCGGACTTCTCATCGCCATCGTCCTGGGGGTGGCGGCGGTGCTCTGGTTCCTCAGCTCGATTCCCATTGCGCTGGCGATCGGTCTGCTGGCGCTGGCCTGGGCGCTGGCGACCCGGACCCTCCGCTCTCTTCCACCCGCCCTCTCGCTCGTGAGTCGGAAACCCGCGGACCCGCGAACCCGTGACACATCGATGGCCACGAGCCAGGGTCTCGCGGAGACCGCCGTCGGTTCGCCGGTCGCCTCCAGCTCTTCCCGAACCGGGCTGGGAATGGCTCGTCTCGTCAGCCGTCTCATCTACAACGCTCCGCCACTCGGCGCCGCCACGGGTTTGATCATGTTCCCCTTCATCGCCCTTATCGGCATGGCACTCTCCGGCATCTTCGACGTCTGGTTCGATGACGTCGAGGCGCTCCGCCTCATGTGGCTTCCCTTTGGCGCCTATGGGCTGTTCTCGCTTGTCGGGCCGCTGACCTACCGTCTCAACAGTCTGGATCCGCTCCCCATCAGCCGTCGTTTGATATTTGCCCTGCTGACCCTCCCTGCCCTGCTGGCGTTCTGTCTCGGCTACGGCCTGAGCGGTGTCGTCAAGCTCACCGCCGACCACGGCCAGAACCTGATCGAGTACCGGATAGAGAAGCCCTACTACTGGGTCGACGTGCCCGAAGGCTTCTTCGAGATCGCCCGTGACGGCGAGGCGCCGACTCTCACCTCGCCGTGGGGCGAGTCCCACGTTGCCTGGTCGGCACCTCTCTTCCGCGGCAGTCGAGCCGTCGTCTACTCACCCTTCAACACCGTCGATGAGAGCTCGGCCGACTTCGAAGCCTGGCTGACCAGCCGCGCCATCGAGGCCGTCTATGGCAGGTCGGTCTCCTGGGAGGAGATCAGGGACCGCTACTTCCAGGTAGAAGGCGAGCAACTGGTTGGGCTCGAGGCGGGGGGCTTCACCCTCGCGGCCGACTACGGCCCGTTCGAGCCCCCAGCGGCAGGTCCCGAGTTTCCGTTCATCCTGCTGCTTGTGGCTCCCCCCTTCCTTCTGCTGACCGCGATTTTCCTACGCACCTTTCGCGCCGGTCTCGGTGACCGGGCGCGGCAGGCAGCGTTCTGGGCGGTCGCGGCCGGCCTCGTCGTCCTCATGCTGGGGATTGCCGCGCTCATGATCTCCGGTCTGTTCTCGCCGCGAATCGTCAGAGGCGTTGTCGAGGTGATGCTACGGCACATCGGTGAGAGCCCGGTGCAGCTGATAACGGTCTGGGTGGCCAGCCTGTTGGCGACGGTGGGGACCTACTTTGTGGCCCAGCGCCAGTTTCTCCGCGCCGAGCTGCCCCCCAAGGCAACCAAGCTCGCGCTGATCGACTGGACCGGCGAGACCGCCGATTGAGAGGTTGGGTCAGCACTCGTCTGGGGCGACCGCTATCCGGTCGCCCTTTTTGTCTGTGGCGGAGTGGGATCGGCAACGGTCAGGACGCTGCGGTCGCAAGGATGCGGGCCACCGGTGCGGCTTCAACCAGGCGCGCGAGCTCCTGCTCCGCTCTTTCGGCAGTCAGGGTCTCGGCGGGCAGATAGGCCACCAGCCAGGCGCGGATCGTGTCGGCGGTGACCATGGCCCGCTCGCTACCGGTGATGGGCGCGTCCAACGGTCCCAGCGTATCGGTCAGCAGGGGCTTCCCCTCCAGATTGAAGGGACCGCGCATCGACTTGTAGCTCTCCCCTTCTTCACCCGATCGGAAGACCAGGGGCGGAGCAAAACTCCCCTCCTTCATCACACAGCAGGGCACACCGAGCAGCGCCGACAGACAGTTGTTCAGATCGACCAGGGGGTGGATCATCGGCAGCTCGGAGCCCTTGAGGACCCTGCGCACCAGGGCCTCGGACGACGGGCGGTAGCGGCTCGGATCGCACCCCGCAGCTTTGAATAGACGGCGCAATGCCGCCACCGTCGGCTCGGAAGAGAGCGTTGCCAGATCCCGGTCTTCCAGCAACCGATCCGTCATATCCGCCCGCAAGGTAGCCAGGCGATCCTCCGAACCGGGCTGGAGCTCCAGATGAGCCCAGAATAGGGTCCAGCCGTCGAGTTGTAGGCCGACCTCGAACGGTAGTTCTTGCACCCCTTTATCTTACCTGCGATGTGCCGGTAATTGGGTGTTTTCCAGCAGGGATTTGCATGAAGAAAATCATCTGCTCGCTTGCGCCGGTCAACTCGATCACCTCTGTCAAAGTTCCGGCTGATCGCCATCACGCCACGACAAGAATACTGAGCCCGAATCCGTCTATGTAAGTGTTGTGGGCGACCTGCCGTGCCAGCCGCACGTCAGGACACACAGTGAATTGCAGTTTTATGCTGAGCGAGTTATGCTTTTATGTATGAGAACGACTGTGGAGCTCAACGACCAACTGCTGCGGGCAGCCAAGCAGCGGGCCGCTAACGAAGGCATTCCTCTGCGACGGGTCATCGAAGCGGCGCTACGGACCTATCTCGAGGGACCAACGAGGCGCAGGGGTTACAAGCTCCAATGGCGAACCGAGCAGGGCCGTCTGCAGCCCGGGGTTCGTCTCGATGATCGCGATGCCCTGTTCGACCTCATGGAGGGGCGCCCTTGATCGCCCTCGATACCAACATCCTGCTCCAGGCCCGGCGTGAGGAGCTCGAGCATCACTCGCGAGCCAAGGAGCTACTCCGGCGCCTGGCCGAGGGCGACGAGTCCTGGGCGCTGCCCTGGCCGTGTGTCTACGAATACTTGCGGGTTCTCACCCATCCGCGTGTCTTCGACCCCCCTACCGAGATGGGGGTTGCCCTAGAAGATCTCGATTCACTCCTGGCCAGCCCCTCCCTGGTGCTCCTCGGCGAGGGTCCGGCTCATGCCGGGCATCTTCGTCGCCTGGTGGCAAAGGCAGGAGTGGTCGGCAACCTCGTGCACGACGCGCACATCGCGGCCCTTGCTCTCGAGCACGGTGTGCGGGAGTTGTGGACCCTGGATCGGGACTTTGCGCGCTTCTCGGACCTCAGGGTGCGCAACCCGTTCGACAAGATCGACTAAATTCCCCTACCGCCAGTTCAGACGGACACCGAGGCGCCAGATGCGGGGGGAGAGGGTCTCGCGGACCCAGTTGGCGTTGCCGGCGGCGAGGTTTTCGTACCTCCGCATGACGTAGCCCTCGTTGAAGATGTTGAAGCCGTCGATGCTGAAGGTGAGGCTGGTGTTGCCCGTGGCTCGGAACTCCTTTTCGAGCCTCAGATCGGTGGTGAAGACGTCCTCGTAGCGGAAGTCGGTGATGTCGTCGACCACCATGATGTTCCGACGGATGCCATCCAACCCGCTCACACCTTGGAAGTAGGGGATGGGATAGCCCTCGCGGCCGTAGAGATTGGCGGCGATGTTGAAGCCCCAGGGCCGATCGGGCGCCACCTGGTACATGCCGTTGAGGTTCCACTGCCAGGTGGAGTGGAGCCAGAATCCATTTGCAGAGGTCACAAAGCTCTCGCCGTCGGCGACCGAGCCGTTCAAGAAGCCCGGCTGCACGCGGTTGGGGTCGTTGTTGGCGAAGTAGCTTCTGGGGACGTCCCACTCTTCTTTGAAGTTGTAGTTGACAAAGCCGCGGAGCATCCACTGATTGGTAAGGCGCTTGGTGAGGGTGAGGGAGGTGCCGAAGAAGTCGATCTCGCGTACGCCCCCGGTGAGTAATTGACCGCTGGTGGAGGCCAGACCGGCCGGATCCGCCGCCAACGTCTGCACCGAATAGGGGCTGCCATCCGGGAGCGTACCGCTGACCACACGATCGGGGACGTACTCGGCTGCACTCGCCGTGCGCACCGCACCGGTCTCGAGGTCGGTAAAGAGATTCCTATAATCCTGGACACCATCCCGCCGACGCCAGGTCAAATTCAAGCCGACCACCAGCTCGGGCAGGAACGAGTGCTCGACACCCACGATGGCTTCGGTGACCGTCGGCGGATCCATGTCTGGATCATTTTTGTTGGAGGTCTCGGTGGCTGTGGGATCGGCCGGATCGAAGCCCCAGGTTCCGCCGAGAACTGACCACGGCTCGCCGTCGTCGTAGAAGCTCGTGAAGCCGCCCTGGTCGTCCAGAAAAACGATGAGGGCGAACTGGCCAGACACCGGATTGGTCCGGTAGATATCGTTCAGGAACATGGCGGATGGAAAACTCGAGAGGCTGCCCCGGATCAGAGTCCTTCGCTCCTCGCCCAGGGCATAAGTCACACCCAGACGCGGCGATAGGCTTACAAAGTTGATCCCGTCGGCGTCGTTACCTTCAAAGGAGAGGGCGGGCATGACCTCGGGAAAACCGATGTTGGCGTCCACCGTGGCCGCCTTGTTCTCGCCGCTCTGGATGTCGTAGCGGAGACCGACATTGAACGTCCACTGGCCCCTGGTCATGGTGTCCTGCATCCAGACCGAGTCGTAATAGACCACGACCGGTGTTGGGCCCTGACGGTAGGCGTAAACCATGCCGGCGTCCATAAAGCGACCGGGTGGCAGACCCAGCGACGCCAGCAGCTCGGGATCCTGCACACCGGCGATGTTGCCCGCGTAGTGAAAGATGTTCCGGCCCGGGTAGGACCATGCACCTTCAGTTCCGGCGTCGCGCATCCGGCCACCGAACTTGAGCTCGTGGGTCAGGCTGCCGGTGTTGAGAAAGTAGGAGCCCTCGAGCCTCCACTCCGTTACGGGCTGGCTGTTTCCACCACTCGCGCTGTTGGTCTTGAAACCGTTGACGTCGACGTTCATCTCACCACCGGGGTCCGGGACCGGCGGCTGGTCGGGGCCGGCACCACCCAGGGCTTGGAGTCCCCACCCAGCATCGATGAACGAGTACTGACCGCTGAGAAAGAAGTTGGAGCCGAAGACATGGGTGTCCTCGAGCTTGGTGATGCCGGTGGGACCACGCTGGTTCCAGGTGGCCGAGGCATCGAACGACGGACTTGCACCGCGTCCCCTCACCCTCTTGTCACCGTTGTTGAACGAGCCGACAAACGAGTTGGCGGCCGAGAACTGGGCATTGAGCTTGATCGACACGTTCTCGAGCACAGTGCGATCGGTACCGCCGGCACCCGAGTTGATATTGATGTCGTTCTGACCCCAGGAGGCCCAGAGCCAGACCCGGTTGCGCCAGGCAGGGCCTCCGGCCTCGAAACCGAAGTCCTGGATGACGTTGACCGTGTTACCCACGAAGTCGGTCTGACCGTCGCCGAGCTCACTCTCCGAGAAGCTCGGCTCCGCCTGCTCGAGAACACCAAAGTACCCCTTGTTGTCGGTGAGTAGAAAACGCGCGGAGCCACGGAATTCGTTGCTGCCCCGCTTGGTCACCATATTGATCGAGAGTCCTGGGGTGTTCTTGGTGATCTCGCTGCCACCGGTGCTGAGCTCGATCTGGGAGAACTGGTCGAAGTCGTAGTAGGTCACCGACGAACCGCCCATCGT
This sequence comes from Thermoanaerobaculia bacterium, assembly GCA_049678185.1. Lineage (GTDB taxonomy): Bacteria > Acidobacteriota > Thermoanaerobaculia > Multivoradales > JAHEKO01 > M0029. The sequence continues at coordinate 19,926 of JBAUDS010000039.1, read as the reverse complement.
GATCTGGACACCATCGATAATGAAATCGTTGTCCATGGTCTCGCTGGCTTGAGTGCGAAACCCCGACTGAAAACCGCTCTCGTTGCCACCGACGTTGATCCGATCGACCATCACCCCGGCGGCCTGGTTCATCACCGCCCAGGGATCGCGGGCCGTCGGGATCACCTCCAGGTCGATCTGTCTGAGCAGAGTCCCCTGAGAGATCTTGCGCTCGTCCAGCAGGGGACCCTCGGAGGTAACCGTCACCACCTCCGCCACCACCGCCGGCATCTGGATTTCCACTCTGGTGTTGGCGGCCACACGGATATCGATGGCCGGATACTCGACCATCGAGAATCCATCTAGCTTGGCCTCGAGGGCCCAGCTCCCCGGGTCGAGCCCGAGAAAGCGGAATTGGCCCCGCTCGTCGCTAACCTGGACTTTGATCGCCCCCACCCCGTCGAGGCTGACGCTGACACCGGAGAGCGGCACCCCAGCGGTGTCGGTGACGATGCCGTAGAGGGCGCCCACTTCCTGCTGTGCCAGTGCCACACCGGCCGAGAACAGCGCAACCAAGCTGAAAACAGTCGTGCTAGATCGAAATCTCTCGAGTACCTTCATGACCACTCACCTCCAGAGCTCAAAACGGAACGGACGCCCATATTGTGGCCCTCAGACAACTGCAGACGAAAAATCGGCAAAAAGTCACGCTTCCACCTACCATGTCGGCACCTCCGCCCAGCCGGCGAAGGGGCCGATCTCGACCCTCCAGCCGGTCGCCGATGCGGAGTCTTCGACTACACGAAGATTCGTCAGAGAGCGCAGCTTGGCCAGGAGCTCCTCGTAGGGCAGCGTGTGAAACGGCCGACCTTCGGGCATCGGCCAGAGGCGAAGAGTCGTGTCGGCACTTACCGAGGCAATCCAGCGGCCATCCGGGGAGACAGCCACCTCATACACGCTACTCTCGTGCCCCATCAGAAGATGCGGCTCACCGCCCGTCACCGAAGCCACGCGGAGCACTCCCTCTTCGGAGCCAGTGACCGCGATGGTCCCGGTCGGGTCCAGAGCGAGAGTGGTGGTGTTGCCGTCGGCCTCGAGGCCTGGCAGCTCCGTGGCCCGGCCCTGTTGCAGGTCGTGAAAGATGACGTGTCCCCCCTCCAGGCTAAGCAGAGAGAGGCCATCGCGACTCAGATCGAACCGCTCGACTCCGTCGATGAACAGCTTCTGGGTACCCCCCTCCACATTCCACTGGCGAAGCGTGCCGATACCCAAGAAGTTCGACGAGGCTGTACTGAGCGGACCATAGGCTGCCAGCAAGCGCCCATCCGGTGTGAATTCGAGGTGGTTGATCCCCTCCTCCCGGCCGGCATCGAGCACCTGTACCTCGTCGGTCTGGAGGTCCCACACATGAATCACTCGGTTCTCTTCCGTCAAACCCCCGCCCCACGCTACGCGGGCACCGTCGGGGCTCACGGCCAGGGAGCTGGAGCGTTGCTCAGGTGCCGGTGCCGTCCTGGCATCCCCTTGTCCAAAGGGCAGGAGGTGCACCTGTTCAGCTATTGGAGCGACCACGATGAAGCGACCGGCAGGATCGAAGGCGAGCTGTCCAGATCCGGAGTCATGGGGCGGGAACCCCCCCGGATCCTCTCCACTTTCTTTGGTGAACGTCCAATACCGGTAGCCGTCAGATCCCCAGGATGCAACCCACGTCCCGTCCGGCGCAAAGGCAACTTCCTTCACGTCGCCGGCATGCCCTCTCAAGACCCACGGATAGGTGCGCCCGAGTGGCCACAGACGGACTCCGCCCTCGTCATTGGTGGCGGCCAGCCAGCGGCCACTGTGCTGTAGGGCGATGCCATCCACATCGTTCTCAGACGGAAACTTCCAGATCAGGGGCTCGGCCCCCGGTGGGCCGTTCAGATCAAAGAGAGAGACCAGACCCTCGTCATGCGCCGCTGCCAAAAGCGAACCGCTCTCGTCGAAGCGGAATCCAGCCCAAATTGTCGCCGGCGCCCGAAGACTTCCCACCAGCGATGTGGATTCCGGCCCGATCGACTTGATGCGTATCTCCCCTCCCGTCTCGTAGACGATTCGTTGGTCATGAAAGTCCCAACCGAAGTCGGATAGCCCCTTCTCGTAACGGCCAACGACCCTTGGGTTTGCCGACTCGATTTGAGCGACAGGGAGAATCTTGATCTCATCGTCGTCGGCTGCTTTGGACCGATGGAGGAGCCACTTGCCGCCGGGGTCGATGGCCCAAGGCGGTGCGGTTCCCGAAAAGACGCCAAGATCTTGCGGCTTGGCGCCGTCGAACGTCCAGGCGCGAAGCTGGCCCAGCGTCCAGTCCAAGTTTGGCTGATAGGTGATGAGTCGACTGCCATCGACCGAGAGATGAGCCGGCATGATGCCCACCCAGTTTCGCCAGTCCGGATCGGTTGTTCCTTCGGCCACAAGAAGCGGCTTCCCCTCCGGCACCGACCAGACACGAACCGCGTTGTCAGTATCCATCATGGCAGCAGAAACAAGGACGTTGGAGCCCGCGCCAAACCGAAGATCGCGTGGGGCGCCGCCATAGCCTTCCAGGCGGTTAGGCTCACCACCCGCTCGAGACCAGATATGGATATCGCCGGTTCCCCCGTATGCGACTGCGAGCCAGCGCTCGTCGGGACTGAAGTCGATGCCTACGGGAGGCGAGCCTGTAGGGGGCAGACTGAAGTGGGGGGGGCCGCGCCAGAGTGCCTCCAGGGCGAAGCGTCGGGCCGCAGCGGAGTCGGCGAGCTCGAGGCTGGCCATGGCGTAGGCCAGGGCAATGGTTGGATCTCGATCCAGTTCCACACGCCCCAGGGCAAGAAGCTTGCTGGCCTCTGCGCGGCGCGCTTGTGTCGTGGCCTCTTGCTCGGCCGCAATCGCCTGCCGGCGAGCCGCCTCACTTCGGCGCCAGAGGGTGCCGGTGACCAGCGCTACCGCGGTGACCAAGACGAGCATAGAGGCAAAGGCCAGTTGGCGTCGCCGCTTGCGCCGCTTGGCCTTGGCCGTCATGGCGGAAGCGAATTCATCCTCGGTGTTGGTGAGCCCGCCACCATACCGCTCGCGCCAGAGTTGGAACTCCTGGAAGGCGGTACCGGTCCACAGGAGATCCTCGGACCGGTGGCGCTCCTCCCACATCTGCGCGGTCAGCCGGAGCTGGTCACGGAGTTGGGCGCTATCGGCATCCTGGGTCTGCCAGCGGACCAGGCGCGGCCAGGCGGAGAGGAGTGATTCGTGGATGATCTCGATGCGGTGGCGGCCGGACTCCTCGCCCTCGGCGCCGGGGAGCTCGTAGGAGGTGAGAAGACGGGCGTCGATGAGGGTGTCCAGGACCTGGGCGGCAGAATCGCCGTCACCACCCACCCCGGCCGGCACGGAGGCCGGCCGCTTCAGGCCGGATTCGGCACCGACCCGCCCGTGTTCGCCACCGGACCGCCCGGATTCGACGCCAACCCGCCCGGATTTCCCATCGCCGTCGAAGCGCCCGGCCTCCGTGCCGGCCGTCCCCGACGATTCAAATACCGACAACAATTCATCGCGGTCCCTGGCCGCTCGTGTCCCCTGCGCCGTTACCAGGTTTCTGAACAGCTCACGCACAACCGGAATCCGGTCCTGGCCGATCTTCTCGAGTGTTGCTTCAGCGTGCTGCGCCAGGGCGCCACCCACGCCACCGACATACTCGTAGGCCTCGCGGGTCAGCAGACCCTGATCCCGATCCCGGTGGTCCCAGAGCCTCGCTGCCGCAAACGCGAGCATCGGCAGCGCACCCCGCTCGCCCTCGACCTCGGTTAGGATCTCCTCCACCAGCTCTTCGTCCTCGAACCGGTAGCCGCACTTCAAGGCCGGTTGCACCACCGCCCGACGCAGCGCCGCGCCGGTGGGAGGCCGCAGCGGGGTCAGCTCGGAGAAGATCGGGGCCAGAGCCGGCTGCCCCGAGCAGTAGAACAGGAAGTCGTCCCGCATCGACAGCAGCACATGGGCGTCCGCTTCTAACGCCAGTCTCCCCAGCAGCTCGGTGAACCGCTCCTGCACCTCGGGCGGGTTGAGCGTAAACAGCTCCTCGAACTGATCGACGATCACCAGTGCGTGCTTGTGCCGCCGGGCCCAGTCGGCCACCAGCGACACCGCGACATCTGGCTGATCGAAGTCTGGAAGCTGTCTTATGGCCTCGACGTCACCGGCGAGCTCACCGGCCAGGCTTTGCGCCAGAGCGGCGTAAGGCCGTCTTCCCGGCGCGCAGATCACTACCCGCCAATCCAACGGCATGGATGGGAGCAGCCCGGCGCGCAGGAACGAGCTCTTCCCTGCCCCCGAAGGTCCGATCAGTGCCAGCAGATGCGGCCGCCGCAGCTTCTTCCACATCGCCTCCACTTCCAGCTCGCGGCCAAAGAAGTACTCCGCATCCTCTTGCGTGAAAGACGCCAGCCCCGGGTAGGGCTCTACATCCTCAGCGCCCTCCACCCGGAGGGTTACCTCCTCCAACGCCCGGGCCAGCACCGAGGCACTGGCGAAACGCTGCTCCGGCTGCTGTGCCACCGCTTTGGCGAGCACCGCGGCCCACGGGGTGTCCGGCAGGTCGGGTGGTGAGCGATGGAGGCCACGCCAGATTGCCTCCCGAGCCTTACGGTCACGGACCCCGTCCGGAGCGATCATTTCGGCCAATACCACCCCGGCCGAAAACACATCGGCCCGGGCATCCACCGTCTCGCCCCGCATCTGCTCGGGTGCCATGTAGGCCGGGGTTCCCGCTACCGTCCCTGTCTTGCGGTCGGCCAGGGCCTTGGCGATACCAAAGTCCATCACCACCACCCGGCCCGAGAGCGTGGTCATAACGTTCTCGGGTTTCAGGTCCCGGTGGACCAACCCGGCATGATGGATCGCTTCGAGCCCTACCAGAAACTGCGAGGCGATCTCTCGGGCCTCCTCCAACCCCAGCGGGCCACGGTCACGCAGGATCTCGAGCAGGGTGGTGCCGTCGATGTACTCCATCGACACCAACTCCTGGCCATCGAGCTCCACCAGGTCGAAGACCCGGCAGACATTGGGCGATATCACCTCGCGAGCGGTGCGCACCTCTTGGCGCAGAAGCTCCAGCGCCCGCTTGTCTGTCAGCAGCTCGACCCGCAGCGCCTTGAGCGCCACGTCGACCCGCAGCTTCAAGTCGTAGGCCCGCCACACCTCACCCATCCCGCCGCGGCCAAGCAGCGAGCGGATCTGGTAGCGCTGACCCAAGATCTGACCGGGGGCGAGGGTCTCGGAGGCGTACTCCAAGGTGGGTAGGTTCTCGGGGTCGTCGAGCTCCTCGGCCACCGCCGAGGACTCCTCGAGCGCCAGCCCGAGTAGACAGTGCGGGCACAGCCCCTCGACCCAGGGCCCATAGGAGAGCTGGGTCCCGCAGTCACGGCAATGTGGGCAGTCGGACATTTAACCCGCTCCCTCCTCCGATCCAAACCAGGATCTAGGAAAGGAAGACGAAACAGCCCAAGAAAGTAACGCCCGGTGTTGCTCAGCAGACCCGATAACGACCCGTCGTCTGCAGCGGGCAAAAGTCCTGCTGTGCCCTGTCGGGGGTCGATCTCACGCTACCCAGGTTTCGTCGGACAAGACAACGACCACCGGGGTGGGGCGCGGCACCACCTTGCAGGGTAGGGAAAAGTAGAGGGTGGAGAGCTATCTTTGAGGAGCTTGCTGGGGACTGATGGCCGTCAGCATGTGCCGGAGCTCGTCATCGACCTCGCCTGGATCGGCCACTGTTTCGGCAATCTCGGCGCGCAACAATCGGCCAAACTGCTGGCGCAGGCGATGCACCGCCATCTTGATCGCGCCCTCGGTCATCGCCAGCTCCTGGGCCACCTTCCGATAGGGAATACGCGGCTCCTCACCGGTGATATAGACCTTCAGGCGCTCGAACTGGTTACCACCGTCGCTCTCGGTGGCCTCCCGCCGCAGGCGCTCGAGGGACAGCTCCAGCACCGTCAGGGCCCAGCCACGCTCGAAGACCGTTTCTGGGGTGAGCTGGTCCATCGGCTCGAAGTTGTATCGCTTTTCGGCGGCTTCGGTATCGAGAGAGATGGTGCGGGTGCCGCCGCCACGCTTGAGCGCCTGCGCCTTGTCCCGCTCATGCGAGAGAAAGTGCTGGAGAGAAGTCAGGAGAAACGAGCGGAAGCGCCCGGCCGACGGTTCGACATCCTTGAGGAAGTCTTTTTCGAGGAGCTCGGCGAAGTAACCCTGGGTGAGGTCGCTGGCGGTGTCGGGATCGTGGCCCTGGCGGCGGATGTAGGCGTAGAGGGGATACCAGTAGGCCTCGCAAAGCGCAGCCATCGCTTTGCCGGCGTCGGTGCCGGAGCCGTCCCTTGCGGTTAGGACCTGGCTCCAGCTTGTCGTAGCGAATCCGGCACCCACACCTGTACCTCCCAGCGAACACCTCTCCAGTTGTTTCGCTTGGCTTTACTGTAGCAGGCGCGGTGTTGATTCTCAATCTGGATGATCAAACGGCCGGCACGGAGGCCGGCCGCTTCGTCCGCCTACCCCACCCACATGGCTTAGAACTCCCACATGACGCCGAAGGAGGGCATGATTTGTAGCCAGTAGGTGGTTTCGTAGGTGATGGCCCAATTGCCGTCTGGTAGCTGGGTCCACTGGTCTTCGTCGATGTCCTTGCCTCGTTCGTTCTCGCGGTTGAGGAGGTTCTGGACGTCGAGGAAGAAGGTTAGCTGGCCTTTTCTGCCCACCTGGGTGATGCGGCTGACTCTCATGTCCAGGCGCTGGTAGTCGTCTAGCCGCTCGGCATAGAAGTCCCCGAGGAAGTGCTGGATCTCGTTGCCGTCTTCGCTTGGGGTTGCCAGCCCGAAGATTTCGGTGGTCGGCCAGCCGGTGTGGTAGAACCCCACCCAGCTGAGGTTCCACTTGCGGCTGGGGCGATAGCTGATGCTCGCAGTCACCGCGTGGGTCTGGTCGTAGTACCGGGGCTGGGTGCCGCCGTCGATGTCGTCCTCGATGGTGGCCCAGGTGTAGCTGGCCCACCAGTCGATCTTGCCGCCGTGCCGCCGGCCGATGAAAAGCTCCGCCCCCTGTGCCAAGGACGTATCGGGCGTGATCCGCACGAGGTCAGAGGCGAATTCGGGTAGCGGCTTCCAGGGGTCGAAGAGGGTGACGTAGTAGGGCCGGGGGGTGTCGATCTGGCGCCGGTAAAACTCGGCCCGCACTGCCGTCTTGCCCAGCTCCTTCTCGAATCCGAGGGTCCAGTGCTCGGCTTGTTCCGCCGGATAGAACTCGGTCTCACCGAATTCGACCTCCAACTCGTGCGGCCGGTGCGATTGATAGAAGTGCCCCCAGCCGAAACGCAGCACGCCCCCGCCGCCGATGTCGTAGACGAGGTTGACCCGGGGGCTGAATTGATCGTCTTCCAGCATTGTCTGCTTGTCGTAACGCAGACCGATCTCCGCCGTCAGACCCTTGAAGAGCCGCATGCGATCGGCGGCGTAGAGGGCGTAGTGCTCACCCGTGAGCTCGTCCTGGTAGAACCTGGTCAGCTCACCCGGGGGGAAGCGGGGATCGTCGATCCGGTCCCTGATCAACTGGTCGTTCAAGTAGTCGTAGGTGGTGTCGTAGCCGCGGAGCTCGAAGCCCCACTTGAGATAGTGATTGCCCGACAGTTGATGGTTCCAGTCCTGCCGCAGCCCCAGGATGTCCAGGACACGGTCGTCGACCAGCACCAGCCGTTCCTCGGGGGTCGGATCCACCCAATCGACCGACCGGTCGCGATCGATGCGCTGGAAGGAGAGGATGGAGTCGACAAAGGTCTTCTCGCTGAGCAGGGCCTGGTGCCCGATCCAGGCGTTCTTGCTGCCGTAGCGGGTCTCGGCATCGAGAGTCTCATCACCGTCCACCTCGTCGAAGAGCAGCGTGTCGCCGGCCAGCAGCATCTCGACGCGGAGGTTCTGACTCTTGGTCAGGTCGTAGCCCACCTTGCCGGTGGCATCCCAGTAGCGGGGCTTGGGCGCCGTACCGTCTTCGTCGTCACCGTCGTTCGCAATCTTCAAGATGAGGTCGAGATAGCCCCTACGTACCGAGGCCAGCCAATGCCCACGGTTCCCCGCAAAGGCCCCCGAGCTACCGGCCCAGACGTTGGAGAAGCTGATGCCGAGGTTGGTGCGAATCGATGTAGGACGGATGGTGGTCATGTCGAGTACCGAGCTGGAGCGATCGCCGAACTCCGCCGGGAAGCCAGCGGCAAACAGATCCAGCCCGCCGATCAGCTGCGGATCGAGAACGCTGAAGATGCCCTCGAAGTCCTTGAGGTGGTAGGGCTCGAAGAGCTCGACCCCGTCGAGCTCGGCCAGCACCTCACGGTCGAGCGAGCCCCGCACCGAGAAGCGACTGGTGATGTCGCCGCCCGAGGTTCCCGGCAGGATTTTGACGGCGCGGTAGAGGTCGTCGCCAAAGTGTGGGAGCTCGACGATCTGCTTGCGGGTCATGGTGGTCACCGAGATCGGTTGGTCCCTGAGGATCGAATACCTGGCGGAGACCACGATCTCGTCGAGCGGGATCATGGCCAGCTCGAGGGTAAAGGTCACCTCGGTCGCCTCGCCCTCCCCCACTTCGACGCCGGCCATCGTTTCGACCGTATAGGAGGGCGCTCGCGCCAGCAGGGTGTAGGTACCGGCAGGCAGCTCGAGGGTGAACTCGCCATTCTCGTCGGTCAGCACCTGCTCACCGGGCTCGAGCACCTCGACCGTGACCGCCGCGAGTCCCTGACCCTCGACGTCGACCACCGATCCCGTCACCGCACCACTCGGTGCAGTCTGGGCAGCGGCTGGAGTAGCGACGGCTACCAATGAAGTTACGGCGCAGACCGCCAGTAACAGTCTCATCCGCATCCTTTCTGATCCTGTCGTCATCTCCTTCGACCTCCTGTTGGATGTGGCTGCCGGGAGTTGCAGCTCCCGGCGCCACGGTTTCAGGGCATTCCTGCCCTTCACCACCCAACGCGTCAAAGGGGAGCTTTTACCGCAGCCCCACACGTAGGAGCGCCTTCGACGGCCTATCCCTTCTCCGCCAGGTGTTTCTTGAGGATCCGCCTGATCTCGGCGATGGTCAGCGGGTGAGCGTAGGCCGAATGCCCCGAGGGCACGACCAGCTCCGATTCCGCCCCTTCCAGATGTGAGCTCTCGTAGGGGACCACACCGTCGGTCCGCTTCTTGCCGTCGTTCTCCCCCCGATCTCCCATGATCGAGTGGTAGGGAACGCGCTCGTCGATCGGCAGCTCGGCAAACACCTCGAGCAACGGGTAGTCGGGGGCGAGCGCGCGGATGCTCGTCGGGCCCCCCTTCTCGAGGATCTTCTGCATGGCAGGGGTCACGGCATTTGGATTGGCCTCGGCAACTCTCTGCAAAAGGTCCTGATAGTCCTCGGGCAGATCCATCAGACCCGAGCCCAAATGGCCGACCAGGGAGCCGGCCAGGGCGCTGCCTCGGTGGGGTGTGGAGATGAAGACGACCCGACTGACATAGGGCTTGGGCTCGAAGATCAAGCCCTCTGTCATCAGCTCCCGATCCTGGGTGACGGCCGCGAGCTCGCCCGGTGGAACACCAAAGGTCGCGTTCCAGATCTCTAGACCGCTGTCCACGACCATGGTCTTGGCCATCAGGCCACCCATGCTGTGCGCCACGACAACCATGGAGCTCGTCGCCGCGTCAGTGCCTTCCGGATCCAGAGCTTGCCGGGCCGCCTCTATCGACCGCCGCAGGAGGACGGCGGCGGACAGGTAGGGCAGACTCGTGGGGTAGACGTACTGCCACACCTGATAGGAGTCTCTGATCTCGGGGTCACCGTGGATGTCGTTTGTCAGCTCCATCCAGGCCAGCGCACTCGAGCGGATGCCATGAACCATGACGATCGGGATCTTGTCGGGATCGTAGGGCTCGAGCAGATAAAGACCGAGCAAGGCCTCGAGATCCTCTGTCTCTTGCAGGCCGTCGTGGGCCAGGCGTCCAATCTCTCCCTGCGCCAGCAGATAGGCATACGGAGTGGTGAAATCCCCGGCCAGGGGAACCGACGTTTGGCCGACCCCGATCGACTTCACCTCTCTCGGATCCCAGAACGAGAGCGACGCGGTACGGAGTGAGCTCTCCAATGCGTCGCGGCTCGACTCGAAGCGGATCACCGCCGTGGCCGGATTGATGAGGCCCTCGGGAGGATAAAGCCGATCCACGGGCTGTCGCTGGGGATTGTCTTGCACGGTCACCAGAGTCGTACCGATGCCTTCACGACGGTAGTAATTGCGCATCCCCTTCACCAGCAGATCGCGAGAGACCAACATCGAGTCCCACGCCGCCGGGTCCAGCAGGTGCGGACCCTCTTCGATGACGACCCGAAAGGTCTCGATCAGGGTCTTGCGCTCATGGTCACGGACCCCGCCTCCCTTTTCTCTGAGAAACCGCAGATAGGCTCCCACGGCACGGCTGTAGAGATCGTTCATCTGCACGATTCGCAGATCGAAGGCGATCTCGGACGGGTCCCCCAAAGCACCCACCAGATACTCATAGGATCGGGAGGCCGCGAGGAGATACCAGCCCGCGGCCTGCTCTCGAAACCCCGACTCCAGACGCTGAGCACGGAGAAAATAGAGCTCGGCCTCGGCCGCCACCAGCTCCGGGTCGGGTGCCGCCCGGCGGTAGCCGTTGAGCACGACAATGACGGCAATGTTGTTGTCCCCGAGCCTGCCATCGAGGTTCAGTAGGCGCAGAGTCTGCAGGGTCTCTGCGGTCGGAATCTCGAAATCGAACGTCGTCTCCCGCGGTGCCAGGGTCTGCTTCTCCCCGCGACCGAGGAACTTTATCTTGATGGCTTCGACGTCGGGGGTGAGCACACAAAGGAGGATCGAGGTCGCGACTCCGATGCGAAGGGAGCGAAGTGTCATCGTGCTCTCCTGACCTCTACAGCTCGATCTCCACCGGGTTCTCGGGTGTTCCCCCCGCCCTGTCATCGCCACAGATCAACTGCGCCGCCAACTCGATGGCGGGTGGATGGGTGAGAAGGCTCGAGTGGCCCTCCCCACGCAAGTTGAAAGCGCGAGCCCCCGCCAGATGATTGGTGTCGACCGGGTAGACGACGAGATCCGGTTCGGCCGCCAGGGTGACGACGTCGGCATTGGGGACCGTCTGCCGGAAGTCCGGCAGCTCGGCCAGAAACGGAGAGTCTCGAGACATCATGTCGTAGACCGGGCCATGGCGGATGGTGCGCAAGAAGGCGGTGCCATGGTGCGGTGTACCAAGGGTCACGACTCGTCCGACAGCACCGGCCAACTCGGGTCTCTCGGCGAGCACCATGCGCACGATCAGCCCTCCCATCGAGTGGGCCACGATATCGAAGCCCTCCTCGGGGAAGGCAGCTTGCATCTCGATCATCACCGGCGCCAGCGCTTCAGCATAGCTGGTGGCCGGCCGATAGGGCCACCCGAGAAAGAGCGCCCGGGTCGGTCTCCCCCGCCGTTCCAGGGCCCGGCGCAGCCCCCACATGCAGGTACCGTTCATGTGAAAACCGTGGACACAGAGGACCGGCTTGCCGGTCTTGCCGTCCGCCGGCGGACGCAGGCCGTCTTGCGACATGCCGCGAAAGTACCACCAGCAGAGGGTCACCATCGCCGCCAGCATGCGAGCGTAGAAGATCAACCAACCACCGGGCCCCAGGTGCGGGCGGGCGAGCCCCTGCCGGCGGTGGTAGGAGATGTAGCGAATATGGGCCAGCGAAACCCACGCCACGAGCCAGACCAGAAACAGCAGGACCAGCCAGAGAACGACCGTGAGGATTCGCGAGATGATCACCGTACCGAGCTTTCGGAAATTGGGGACAGGTACAAATTCGTCTCTGCAATCGTCAAGTTGAGTGCTTTGCCAGGGACAATTTGTACCTGTCCCCAATTTCCCTCGCAAGTCTACAAAGGATGAGAGCGCTGTGACGTCGGTCACACCCGGGCCCCGTCTCAGGGTTTAGTCTGATTGGAGGTGTGTGCTCACGGCGCCGCTGTCGTGCAGACCACCGGTAAGATAGGTGTTGGTCGTGGAATCTATAGAAGCCATCTCCCGCTACGAGATTGTCGGCGAGCTCGGATCCGGCGCCATGAGCCGGGTCTATCTGGCGCACGATCCCAACCTCGATCGCAAGGTGGCGCTCAAAGTCGTGCTCACCAATCTGACCCTCGACAGCGACGCCCAGCGGGAGCTGCAGAAGCGGTTTCTCCTGGAAGCGAGGGCTGCCGGCAAGCTCACCCATCCGGGAATCGTCAGCGTGTACGACGCCGACACCGACCCGGTCTCCGGCGCCCCCTATATCGCCATGGAGTGGATCCAGGGTCGCTCGCTGCGTAGTCTGCTGGAAGAGCACAAAGGGATTCCCCTGCCCCGAGCCGCCGAGATCCTCTCTCAGGTTGCCGCGGCTCTCGACTACGCGCACAGCATGGGCCGCATCCATCGCGACATCAAACCATCCAACATCCTGATGGCGCGGGACGGCAGAGCCAAGATCTCGGACTTCGGGGTCGCCAAGATCGTCGCCGAGCCCTACACCGTCTCCGGCCAGATTCTGGGAACCCCCCTCTACATGTCACCGGAGCAGGTCAAGGACGAGCCGATCGACGGCCGCTCGGACCTGTTCTCCCTCGGAGTTGTGCTCTATCAGTGCGTCACCGGTCAGCTCCCGTTTGCCGGTGACTCCCTGGCCAAGGTGGTCTACAAGATCCTCCACACCGATCCGCACCCGCCACAGTTGGAGCGCTCGGAGGGGGCGATGATGTTGCGCGAGGTCATGGAGCGTTCCCTGATGAAAGATCCGGGGGCGCGCTACCAGACCGGAGCTGATTTCTCTACGGCGCTGGATCGGGTCAGCCAAGCCTATGCCGGCGAGTCGGCGGCGGGGGCTTCTCCACCGCTGGTCGCTCCGACGCCCACCCCGGGCACCGAGGAGACCGGGGTGCCGAGCATCACCGCCGACGATTCCTCCGCCGCCACCGCCCCCACCTGGCAGCTCAGCACCGGGGAGATCAAGGAGGCCATCGAGTCGGGCTCCAATATCGATCTGGATGATCCCGCGCTAGGTACCCCACCGCCCCGCCAGCGAGAGGCCGGTCCGCTATGGAAGAGCGCGCGGCGTTTGCTGCTGGGAGTCGTCTGGGCCGGGTTGTTGGTGGCTCTCACCGCGGTCATGGTGGGGCGGACGACCGGTCGCCCACCGGTGCCGGCGATCGGGATTACCGAGCCGTTTACCTTTCCCCCGGACCAGACGACCTCCGATCAGATCGCAACGACCCCGGACGAGGCGGTAGAAGACGACGATGGGGTACGGGGCCAGGAGCAGATCGCCTTCCCTGGTTCCCCGCCGCTGCCGGAGCCCGAGACGGTCGCTCCATCCACCAGGAAGAGCACGGCCAAAACGCCCCGTCGGCAGGGACCAAAAAGCCCCTCGAAATCCCCGCCCCGTCAGCCGGAAGTATTCATCCAGGAGCAGAAGCCAGCCGCGGAGGCACCAAAGGAGACGCCTGACCAGACACCTGTCGCCAAGGGGAAGACGTCAGAGTCCAACAGACCCCCAGATCCACTCCCCACGGCGTTCGTCGAAGTCCTCTACAAGAATCGTCTGCGTAGGTCGGAGATGACCATCTCGATCGACGGACAGGTTGTCTGGCGGCAAACCCTCACCGTCTCCAACCTGGTCAAAAAGGTCATGGGCAAGCAGGTCAGAACGGAGATCTCGGTCCCTCAGGGTGTCCACTCGGTGCGAGTTCGCATAAGCTCCCCGGAAGCAGGGATCAACGCTGCCGATACTCTGAGAACACTCTTTCACGGTGGTGAGGCGCGCGTGCTCGGGGTCAGTCTGGACACGGAAGACAAGAAACTCTCGCTGTACTGGAAGGAGTAGGACGCTGTGGAGCTGAAGTGTGCGATCTGTGGCCAGATATTCGGACCTCCGGCCTTCGAGGCCGACCGATCCAAGTGGGAGTGCCCGGCCTGTGGCACACCGGTGGAGCCGGACGGGGGCGCGGAGAGCAAACCGGAGGTGAAGGCCACCCCGGAGCGGTCACCTTCGCCGGTCGGGCTACGACCACAGGCAAGTCCGGCGGACACCGTCTTCCAACCCCATCTGATGGCCGAGACGGTGATACAGGATGCCGCGGCCCTCGGCGGAACCTCTCCCGAAGAGCAGGAACAGCCGCCGGGGACACAACTTCTCCAGGTGGATCCCGCCGACCTACAGTCACCGCCCCTGCAGTTGGAGCTCGACGCTTTCTTTCTCGTCCTTGGAGCCCCCGCCGGGGAAGAAAGGCTCTCGATCCCGCGGGCCAAAACCGTCTTCGGCCGCGGCGAGGTCGACGTCAAGGTCAACGACCCGACCGTCTCCGGAAGTCACTTTCAGGTGGAGGCTTTTGGCAAGGAGTTCTTTGTTCGCGACGCCGGCAGCCGCAATGGAACCTACCTGAACGGCACCAAGATTCAATACAGCCAGATCCTGCCCGGAGACCAGGTGACCATCGGCAAGACCACTCTGATCTTCCGCACCTCGGACGACGAGATCGACAGAAAGTAGCTTGGAGCTAACCCCGACGGAGGACCCGCGGGCGTCTGGCGGCGGGAGCCGTCGGCAGGCCCGCGGATTTGCTGAGCATCAGCGCCCGCCGCTTCTCGATGCTTCTCAGCCACAGCGGAACATAAGCGGTCATATCGCGCAGCGATCGATCGATGTGGTCGATCAACGACACCATCCGAGCACTCATCACGGCGTGACAGGAGACCAGGTCGCGGACTCTCTGCCGACGCTCTTCGAGGACCGGGGTGGAAGCATTCTTCAGCAGGTCGATCATCTCGCGCGAGGCCGAGTAGACCTGGATCAGCGCCTTGCAGTTGTGGGGGACCTCGAAGGTGTACTTGTCGAGAGTGTCCATCTCTTCGAAACGGATCCCTCGTAGAGCCAACGCCTCCTTGAGGCGGCGAGTGAGCCCGGTGATGAGAAGATTGAGAAAGATCTCCACCTCCTCCCAGACCGTCGGGTTGGGGATCATCTTCTCTCGCCTCATCTGATCGGCGAGCGAGTTGAGTTGCCGCGACCAGACCTGCCCCAGACTCTGTAGATAGCCGTTGAGGCCATCCACCGTGATATAGAGCCACTCGGCCTCTTCGATGTCCTGCGGAAAGCGCCGCGACAGATAGTAGTCGGCGTCGTGGAGGCTCCTCGGATCGTGGGACAGAATCTCGCCGAATGTGTCCCGCAGAAAAGCGTAGAGTTTGCCGATCGATACGCAGAGCAGTTTGCGAACCGCCGAGAGCTGATCGGCCGGTATCCGGTGAGGGTAGCGCTCGATGTCGGCGATGACGCCGTTGCCGAGATTGAGGTAGGAGTACTCGGTTCGCCGCCGGGCCGCCTCGAGCTTGGGAATTACGGAGGGCTCCGTCAGCGTGGGTGCGAGCTCGGTGCGCATCAGGCGGCACACCCGTCGCACTTTGCGCCAGATCTGGAGCAACCGTCCGGGGGAGCAATGGAGAATGGCGTAATTGCTATCCAGAACCTCCTCGAGTAACTGGATGCAACCAAGATAGGCGCGGATGCAGGGGTTCCGTACTCGGACCCGCTCGAGGCTCCAATCGGTGACCGAGACTCCTGGTGGCAGTTCTACCTGGTGGTGGCCGACACGGATGAGCTGAGCCGTCTCCTCATCAACACCGGAACCGAAAATCGACTTCTCGTCCCCCACCACACCGGGGTCCACCAGCGGCTTGTCATCGACCGGAAAAGAATCACCTTCAGACACGCCGTTTTCAGATTAGCATGAGATGTGGGAGGCTGCATTCATTACCAGGAGATGTCCCTATGGCTATGTCCCCTTTTATTCGACCCCTGACACTCGGTCTGGCTCTGGTGCCGGCGGTTTGGCTTGCCGCCGAGGCGGCCGAGAGCTCGAGTCACGAGCCACCGCTGCTGCCGCGAGCCACCATCACCGCCCTCGCCGAGGAGCTTTCGGGCTCGACCGCCAAGCACACGGTACGGGAGCTCACCCTCCATCATCGGCAGCGTGGCTCTCGCGGTTATCGGGCGGCCGCCGAGGCGATCCGCGACCGGGCGCGGGCCTATGGTCTCGATGGGGTCGAGATCATCTCGCTGCCGGCCGATGGAGAGATCTTCTACGGCACACAGCGGTCGCGGCCGGCATGGGATGCCGACTTCGCCGAGCTCCGAGAGCTCTCGCCGGCGGGCGACGAGTGGTACCCGGCCGAGCTCATCGCCTCCTACTCCGCACGTCCGATCACGCTGGCTGAGGACAGCTTTAGTGGCGAGGTGACGGCAGATCTGGTGGATGTGGCAGCCGGGACATCGGCCGCCGACTACGAGGGCAAGGAGGTGACGGGCAGGCTGGTGCTGACCAGCTCCCAGCCCGGTGCGGTGGCCGCGCTGGCGGTGGCCCGTCATGGCGCCGCGGGTATCGTCTCCTACGCTCAGAATCAGAAGACCGCCTGGTGGGGAGAGGACGAAAACCAGGTCCGCTGGGGCCACCTGGACAGTTTCCCCGAGGTCGAGACCTTTGCCTTCATGGTCTCCCTCAAACAGGCCCGGGCCTGGCAGCAGAGACTCGCAGCCGGCGGCCGGGTTCGCCTCCAGGCGCGCGTCGACGCCGGACAGCACCCTGGTAGCTACGACATCCCGACCGCGGTGATCCGGGGACAAGACCCGGTGGTCGGCAACCAGGAGATCGTCTTCTCTTGCCATCTCGACCACCAACGCCCGGGAGCCAACGACAACGCCAGCGGCTGTGCCGCCATCCTCGAGGTGGCGCGGACGCTCAACAAGCTCATCGACGATGGTCGGATCGAACGGCCGCGCCGCACGATCCGGTTTGTCTGGCCGGCCGAGATCGAGGGCACCATCGCGCTGCTCAACGGCAGACCCGAGCTCGCCGAGCGCACGCTGGCCGTCATCCACATGGACATGGTCGGTGGCGACGCCGCCACCACCAAAGCGGTCTTTCACATCACCCGCTCGCCCCGCTCGATGCCGAGCTTTATCAACGACGTGGCCGAGGCGATCGGCCGCTTCGTCAACGAGCAGTCGGACCGGTTTGCGGGTAGCGGGCGGGCGGATTTTCCGCTGGCCGACCCCGAAGGGGGCAAGGAAGCCCTGCTGGCCCAGATGGTCGACTTCACCATGGGGAGCGACCACCAGATCTGGACCGAGGGCTCCTTCCGGGTGCCGGCGATCTACCTCAACGACTGGCCCGACCGGTACATCCACACCCACGCCGACGATGCCGCCAACATCGACCCCACCAAGCTACTGCGCGCAGCCTTTATCGGCGGCGCCAGCGGTCTCTACCTGGCCGACCTGGATGTCGGCGATGTGCCGGAGCTGGCGGCACTCATCCGCAACAACGGCCTGCGCCGGAGCGCCGAGGCGCTGGCCCGCGCCGATCAGCTGCTAAGCGGCAACCAGCGTGAAGCCGGCAACCTGCTGCGCTTTCAACTCGACTTCGAGCGCCGGGTGCTGGAGTCGATCGAGCCCTTCGCACCGATGGCCCCCGAGATGCGAGCCGGCGCCATGATCTGGCTCGCCTATCTTGGGCGCCTGCTGGACCAATCGCCGGCAGCGACAGCGGCGGCTGATGCGGTGTGGGATGATCACGACGACCCGTCCGCCCGCGTCTATTTCCGCGCCAGCGAACCCAAGGGCCCGTTGCAGGGGTTTGGCTACAGCTACCTCGAGGACCGTCTCACCGCCCTCGATCTGCGGTCGCCTGCGCTGCTGGCCTTCGAGGGTCTCTGGGGCGGCGGCTCCGAGCTCGGCTACGAGGCCCTCAACCTGGTCGACGGCACCCGTACCGTGGTGGCGGTACGCGACGACCTGAGCGCCATCTACGGACCGGTCCCGATCGAGCTGGTGGTCGAGTATCTGGAGACTCTCGAGCGCATCGGGGTGCTGACGACTAATCCCGGCTAGGTGGTGGTGCGCCCCTTCCACCGGGTGCCTCGACCCGCCAGATGGCTCCACGCCGAGCCGGCGGTCATCAGGCCATAGAAGACCGCGGCCAGGGGTAGCCCCAGGGCAAAGACGGGTGCCACCCGATGGTGACGGACCGAGGGCAACAGCGCCAGGGCCTCCAGTCCCCAGGCCAGAGCTGCCCATATCAGGGCTCGATGGACGGAGACCGAGGCCGTTCCGGTCACCGTCTGCAAGGCCCCGAGTGCGGCGAGCAGCGGAGGCGCCGCCACCAGGAGCAGGAGCCCAAGCAGGACGAGAACCAACAGGTCCAGTCGGTAGTGGAGCTGGTCGAATGCCGACCTCGCCACCATCCTCCAGATCTGGCCAAGCCGGTTGTAGGGTCGGAGCGAGCGGACACCGGGGTCGAAACCGAGCCATAGCCGGCCGCCGGCCCGCTTGACCTGCTTGGCCAGCGCCACGTCGTCGATCAGCGCCCCCGAGATCCCTTCGAGGCCACCCGAGTCCTCGAGCAACTGCCGCCGGATCAGAACACAGCCCCCCGCCGCCGCCGCGACCCGAGACCCCGGGTCTTGCACCCGACGGAAGGGATAGAGGAGCTGGAAGAAGAAGACAAAGGCCGGGATCAAGAGCCGTTCCCAGAAGGTGTCGGCTCGCAGTCGCGCCATGACCGAGACCAGGTCGAAACGGTCGCCCCCGGTCTCGCCCCCCGCCCGTTCCAGCAGCGCTCGGACCGAACCCGGCCGGTGCTCGATGTCGGCGTCGGTGAAGAGCAGCCACTCGGGTCCGGCTCCCGGCGTCGACACCTCTGCCATCTCGGCCACACCCTGGGCCAGTGCCCAGACCTTTCCCGACCAGCCGGGCGGTGTCGGCGGCGGCGCGATGACCTCGAGTCGCGCGGCCTCGCCGGTCTCGCGGGCAACTGCACGCGCTACTTCGGCAGTGCCATCGGTGGACCCGTCATCCACCACGATCACCCTCAACGTGCCGATCTCCTGGCCCAGGAGGGACCGCAGAGTCGCCGGTAGCAGCGCCGCCTCGTCGCGGGCGGGAACGACGGCCACGACGTAGTCCTCCACCGGTGTTTTCTCCCCCACCTCCGCCGGCAGATAGCACTCCCACGGCCAGCGGCGGCCGCGATCCAGGGTCAACAACAGCCAGAATACGAGTGGGAGGAGGGCCAGACCCTCGAGCAGTGTCACGATGGTTCTATTCTGTGTCGGACTGGTCTAATCGGGATCCTGGGTCACCAACCAGATCCGCTCGAGCGTCTCCGGCTCCGCCGCCACCAGTACCGCCCACAGCAGCTCGGCGCAGCGACTCGGCTCGAGGACACCGTGGACAGCGCCCAGCAGTGGCAGCGCGACCGATCTCAGCCGCAGGCGATCGGTCTGACGCAGCGTCTCCTCCAGCGCCGTGACCACCCACTCCTCCTCACAGCTCGGCTCTCTGTTCAAATCATGAACGACCGCGGCCAGCTCGAGAGGCTGGCCGGACCTGACCAGCACCGAGCCCGGCAGCTCCGGTTCCAACTCGTGGGCCGCGGTC
Source organism: Thermoanaerobaculia bacterium (assembly GCA_049678185.1). Taxonomy (GTDB): domain Bacteria; phylum Acidobacteriota; class Thermoanaerobaculia; order Multivoradales; family JAHEKO01; genus M0029. The sequence continues at coordinate 396 of JBAUDS010000039.1, read as the reverse complement.
ATCACCCGCAGCGGATGTTCGCCGGGAATTCGGAGATCGGTCTCCGCGCTGAGTACCAGGTAGGTGTCCTCTTCGACGACAACGGCATCTACCGGAAAGGGCGGCTGAGCCGCTGGTGCAGCAACCAGACGGACTCCGCCCACCACCCGCTCCCGGTCGGCCCCACCCCGCAGCAGTTGGAAGTATCGCCGGTTCGACAGTTCTGGTCTCCTCCAATCGGACGATCGAGGCTAGCATGGGCTGGCAGCAGTCCGTGGTAGAAGTCCCGCGGGTCGCGTTACGAGCGCCTTGGGCCCAGATGCAAGGCGCGCGACTGAGGCATAGCGGTGACTATGTCGCAGGGAGCGCAACACCGCAGGTGGGCCCAAGCCGCCGTAACCCGGAGGGCGCCAGGGG
>JBAUDS010000038.1:0-8459 GCA_049678185.1 Thermoanaerobaculia bacterium | reverse complement strand
GGCAGGACCAGACGGATGTGTGATCGGTAGCCAGAGAGTTTCTCCAGTAGCGGTCGCAGGTCGTCCACTCTGTCCCACCGGAGCTTGTTCAAATCCAGGATCAATCGGCTCTTGCTCCGTGCCAGAGATTCCTGGATTTGCTGCGCCAGTTCTTCTGCACCAGTAGCCGATAGAACGCCCTCCAGTCGCATCCACACTTGCTTTTTTGCATGCTGGAGGTCGACCTGGATGGAAAGTTCCGGGATCGAGATCTTGTGCGGGACTTCCTCCCACAGATGGAACGCGCTCCAGCTCTTGCCGGGCAGACGGTAGGTCGTCCGCCCCAGCTTGGGATGCTGGAAAAGATCGAGTTTGAGCGTCAACCCCGTCCATAACGCGGCGCCCACGGCCAGCACGGACTTGAACCGCTCCGCCAGTGTGGGACATCCCAGCTCCACGTGGATGCGTCGCTGCAAATCGCTGATCCAGCGGCGGACCGTTGCATTCGGTCCGAACAGTCTGCCCGCGAGAAACACGGGATAGGCATTCCGCAGTTCTCTGGCGTAATACTTGGCCTTTTCGCGCAGAAAGGGATTCGGAGAGTTCTTGAGCTTCTGGTATCCGAGCAGCCGCGTTTCCTGGATCCGGATGATGCTCGGGCCGAGCCTTTCGAAATCCTCTTTGTAGCACCAGCGCTGAATCTTCTCGATCTGGTCGGCTGACAACGTCGGGTGCTTGATCATCGTGGTGAAGCCGTCCCCCCGCCGATAGAAAAGCTCGGGGTCTTTGATGTACACCTCGTGCAACAGGTTTTCCTTGATGATCCGTTCGTAAAACGGTGTGCCGGGCACAGGTCCATAAATCATGAACTGAGACAGAGTCGGCTTGAGCTGCATCAGCTTGTCCAGTTCTTCCGCCACCACATTCTCGGTCTGGTAATCAAACCCGACGATCATCGAGGTCAGCACCGTGATGCCGTGCTCGCGAAATTCCGTGAGGATTTCCTCGATCGGCCTGCCCTGCTGCTTGGCGTAACCCGAACGGGTACCCTCGTAGCCGATCCATAAGCCATCGATCCCCATCTCGAGGATTTCCTCCACCGTGTACTGGCTGATCGCCTTGACGCTGGCGAAGGCGAACATCGACAGGGTCTTGCCGCCTTTCAGCACGCAATGGCGGAACGCCATCGCGCGCTTCTTGTTGAGTAGGAAGTCCTCGTCCACAATCAGAAACCTCAGGTTCGGATCCATGTCCAGATAGCGCTCCACGACGGCGTAGATGTCCTTGCCCTCGGGCAGCAGCTTGATGTGTTTCCGCTTGAAGTAGTGCGAAGTGCAGCAGAAGTCGCAGCCGTTGGGGCAACCGAGCCCCGCGAAAATCTTCCCCGTTCCCGACACGGGTAGAGAAAACACCTTCAGCCGGCCCCCGATCAGCGGGTGCTTGTACGGCATCGGGAGCTCCGGTTCGCCCAACACCCGGCGGAAAAACGCTATGCCTTCCTCGCGGCAGATGAAGTCGGCGTATGGCTTGAGCACCTCGTCGTTCAGAACCGTCCCGTAGCCGCCAAGGACGATCTTGCTTTGGGGCGCGTAGCGGCGGATCAAGGCGACCATTTCCTTCATCTTGTGATGCACGGCTAGCAGAAAGGAGATGCCCACGTAGTCGTAGCCCTTCTTGAGCTCGCGGATGAACTCCCGCTTCGACGGGTACTGCAACACCACGGTGGGCGCGTCCAGGTTCTCCGCGATGTATTCGATGGAATATTGGGTGTTCACCGTCCGCGGGCTGAAGATCCCCTGAGCGCGCGTCACCTGGCTGTACAGCAGCTCATACCCCACCGAAGGGGCATCGCCGTACTTTGGTCCCAGGGGACGACACACGCTAGTTAGCAAAACTTTTTTTCTCATGGGTTAAACCTCTTTGGATTCGACGCCGCGGACGATGTCGAGGACCTCGTCCTCTTCGAGGATGCGGGTGGACTTCTTGGCCTCCTGGAGAACCGCCTGCACCACGTCTGCAGAAGTGGGTAGCTGGCGCGATTTCAGGTAGTAGGTGACATTGGAGCCGCCCGACATGGGTCCGATCTCGATCTCCTGGTTGCGACCGATCCAGCTCGCCGGCACCCCGGAGTAGACCCGGTCGGCCAGCCAGGCATCCCCCTTCCGCTCGGCCTTGATGACCGCTGCGGCATGTACGCCGGTGGCGGTGCGAAAGGCGTCACGACCGATGATTGGTGTGTTGACGTTGATGGGGACGCCGGTGGCGCTGCCGGCCAGGTCGACGTACTCCGGCAGACAGGTGAGATCGTCGTCGCGCATCCCCAGCAGCTTGAGATTCACCAGCAGCTGCTCCATTGGGGTGTTGCCCACCCGCTCGCCGATACCCAACGCCGTGCCGTGAACTCGGGTGGCACCGGCCTGGATGGCGGCAAGGGTATTGGCGACGTCGAGACCGCGGTCGCGATGGCCATGCCAGTCGATCCCGATGTCGAGCCCCAATTCCTCGATCAGCCCCTTGACCCACGCCACCAGGTTCATGGCCCCCTCCGGCACCGCGGCGCCCACGGTGTCGCAGAGACAGAAACGCTGGGCACCTGCATCGGCAGCCGCCGATAACAGGATCCGCAGGTGCTCGGGTGAGGAGCGAACCGTGTCCTCGGTCACGTACATCACCGGCAGCCCCTCCCCCACCGCGAACTCCACCGCCTCTCGGGTGTGCCGCAGGATGTGCTCGAGATCCCACTCCTCGGCGTACTGCCGGATGGGGCTCGAACCGATAAAGACGCAGGCCTCGACGGGAACACCCGTTTTCTGCGATACCTCGGCGATGGGTTGGATGTCCACCATCATCGTCCGCGCTGCGCAGTTGGGCCGGATGCTCAGCCTCTGATCGGCAATCTCCCGACAGAGCCGTGTCACTGCCTCCAGCTGTCGCGGCCCGGCGCCCGGCAGACCCACATCGGCGGTCTCGATGCCCAGCCGGTCCATGAGGTGGAGGAGCTCCACCTTGGTCTCCAAGGGAGGATCGATCACCGACGGACTCTGCAAACCATCGCGCAGCGTCTCGTCGTCGAGCATGACGTGGCTGGGCCACTCGACCCGGCGGGGACCGGACTCGGCCCAGTCGTAGATCAGATCGGTCTCTGCGGGCTGGCTCACTGCTCTCAGCTCGACGCTGGGTGAAGATTGCGGCCGAACTCCTGGGCTTGCTCCAGGAGCTCTTTGGCGCCCTTGTCGTCGCCGTCGGACCGCCGGATCATGGCCAGATGGTAGATGCTGCTAGCCTCCCCCACCGCCTCGTCCAGGCTGCGCTGGAACGATCGCTGGGCTTCTTCCTTCTTGCCTCGCCGCTCATGGACAACACCGATGTGGTAGTTGGCCATCAGATACTCGGGCGTCAGGGTCCTGGCCTTTTCGAAGTGCTCCAAAGCGGCCTCGAGTTGCCCGGCATGGTAGAGCGAGAGTGCCAGTCGATAATGGGCCGCGTTGTAGTGTGGGTCGATCTCCAGACACCGCCGGAAGGCCCGGATTGCTTCCGGCATGTTGCCCCGGTAGTACCAGGCCACACCTAGATCGTAGTTCCCGAGAACAAAGTCGGGATCTCCCTCCAGAGCTTTCTGATAGCGCTCGATGGCAAGATCGAGTGTCCCCCGGTGAAAGTACTGCGTGCCCAGCAGGTGATTGGCGAGGATGTGATTTGGCTCCTCTTCCAGTAGTCGCTCGAGCTCGCGTCGGGCCTCTCTCCTCCGGCCCGCTATTTCGTGCACCAGGGACAACATCACTCTTTGATCCACGAAGGCGTCACGCAGGAACATGCCGCACTCGGCGCAGAACTTGTCCTCGGCCGCCGCCACCCGGCCGCAGCGCGAGCAGCGCAGCGGTCGATCTTGTTCGTTTTCTGCCATTGTTGCTCTCTCCTCTTAGTCCAGCGGTGCGGTGGGGTCGACCGGGCACTCGAGACAGACCCGCTCGGCCGGCCCGAACCCTTCACTCTTGAAAAAACCCAGCAGCTCGAAGTCGTGCCAGGCCACCTCGGTTCTCAAAGTCTGAATATGCAGAGCACCCAGATTGAGCCGCAGCTGTCGCATGAGCGCCCTGCCGACACGCTTGCCTCGGCGCTCGGGGTCGACGCCGATGGCGTCGATCGAAGCCGAGGGCTCGACCAGACCATACTCGCCGTAGTAGAGAGAGGCGATGAGAAAGCCGGTGACCGACCCCTCGAGCTCCGCGACCAAAGAGATCTGCAGTGCCGCATCCTTGAGCGCCCGCTGGATCATGAGTTCGAAGTACTGCGGCCGACGACGACCGGAGGCGGTGGCATCGATGGCGACGACCTGGTCCAGATCGTCCTGTCGCATCGTCCGCACGAGGATCGAGTCGGTCTCCAGGACACCCGGCTCGCTGTTCACTTCGCTCGCCATTTTCTCTGCTCCTCTCGGTCTAGGATGCCTTGCGAACCTCCAAGACCCGATGACGATAGGCGCCCCAGAGCGCCGCTCCCAGGGCTCCAGCATAGATCGAATCGGGGTGGGTGTGGATCTCCACATCCATCCCCTCTGCCGCAGCCAGCTCGCGCATGGTCTCGACCAACCCGACGTCGGCGGCGAGACCACCGGTGATCGCCACATGCTTCTCGGCACCGGTCGCCCGCAACAGCTTCATGTAGCGTCCCGCCATCGACAGGTGAATCCCCTTGAGGATGTCGGAAGTAGAGATTCCCCGGCTCACCATGTTGATGACGTCGGTCTCTGCCAGCACCGCACAGATACTCGACACCTGCTCGGGAGTCTCAGCGCTGAGCGAAAGTTGCCCCACCTCTTCGAGGGCCACACCCAGATAGCGGGCCACGTTCTCCAGGAACTGTCCCGAGCCCGAAGCACACTGGCTGGTCATGCGGTAGCCCAGCACCCGGCTGCGCTCGTCGATGCGCATGGCCCGCGCGTGCAGGGCCCCGACATCGAGCACCGCTCTGGTCTCGGGCACGAGAAAGACCGCGCCGCGCGCATGAGTCGTCATGCCGTAGAAGTGGCCGCGGCGAAAGTCCACCAGCTCTCCCTCGCCGGTGCTGGCCACATAGGCCACATCCGCGGGCTCGACACCGGCCTCGTCCAGCGCCGCCGGATAGCCCTCATCGAGCACCTTGCGGAGATCCCGACGCCGAATGCGATCGGTGCGTAGGGCGAGGACCTCCGCGTTGTCGTCGGTCGTACGCAGTACCGCGATCTTGACCGCGCTCGAGCCCACATCGACACCGGTGCTGACAAGAGCCTGGGTGGTCGTGGTCAAGCCGCTTTCTCCAGACCCCGGCGGGCAAACAGGGCTGCACCCAGGGCGCCGGTGTAGATCGAGTCGGGCGAGATATTGAGCGTGCGCTCGCCATAGTTCTCGCTGATGAGATCGGTCAGAGCGTCGACCGCGGCCGGGTTGCGGGCGACACCACCGGTAAAGGTGAACTCTTCGTCCACCCCGCCCGAGCGCGCCAACAGCGACATGGCCCGCAGGATGATGGCGCGATGGAGCCCGGCCAGGATGTCTTCGCGTCTCTGGCCCATCGACAACCTCTCGCGGAGCTCGGCACCGGCAAACACCGTACAGGTGCTCGAGATCTTGACGTGAGCCTCCGACTGCTGCGCCAGGGGCCCCAGCTCGTGGACACCCAGGCTCATCTCGTCGGCGATATAGCCCAAATAACGGCCGCAACCGGCGGCGCAGCGGTCGTTCATCTGAAAGCTGGTGACGATGCCGTTGGCGTCGACCTGGATGGCCTTGGTGTCCTGACCCCCGATGTCGAGCACCGTGCGGGTCGGCGGAAACATGGTGTGCGCACCGAGACCGTGGCAGAGGATCTCGCTCCGGATCTGCTCTTTGGGAAAGGGCAGACGCTGTCTGCCGTAGCCCGTGCCCACGGTCGCCACCTCCTCGAGACGGGTGTCCCTCGCCTCTTGGACCGCCTTCCTCAAGTTGCCGACTTCGTTGCTTATCCCCGACTCGACCTTGGCGAGGGTCGCCTCCATGGCGGAGTCGACGATGCGGTCGAGGGTGCCTTCACCGACGGTGTTCTCGACCGGCAGGATCGCCTGGTCGAAGAGGCCGCTCAGCACCTCGAAGGTGATCCCCTTGGGGTCACTGATCTCTTCTGCCAGGTGCATGAAATCCTCGGCAGCGAGATCGCGAAAAAAATCGCTCTTGCGCACGCTCAAGGCGCCGAAGTGTCCGCTGGCCCGCCCGGCCATCCGCTCGAGCAGGGTGTCGAGAGCTCGATCGAGTGGCTCTCGGTACTCCACGTGTCTGGGGGTAGCGGCGGCCTCGTGCAGGGCCTCACCCAGCCGCTCGAGCTGCTCGAGGTGGTGCTGGAGTCGGAAGTTGCGCGCCAGCAATGGAAGAAAGCGCTCCTCGACGCCGGCCAGATCCGGATGGCCGGCGAAAGATCCCTTGAGGAGGGTAAACCGGGCCTGGACAAAGGCCTCTTCGCGGGCAATCTGACTGGCCACTTCGTAGTTGCTGCGGCTATTGGTTATGCCGCGCCCGATGACCTCCGAGGCCTCGTCCAGAATCACCGCCTTGGTGGTGGTGGACCCCAGATCGACACCCACACTGACCTGCATCAGACCGTGCTCCGCTTCTGCTCGATCATCTGCAGATAGCTCTCGATCCGGTTCTTGATGTTGGCCGCCGAGAAGTAGCGGGGGTCGACCAGGTCGCTCTCGATAAAGCCGCCGGGAACCCCGGTGCGCTCCTCGAGCTGTCGCAGCATGAGGAGCTGCCCAACACTAAAGGAGTTGCAGCTCTTGACGCTGTTGATCATAAAGCCGTCGGCGTTGTACTCACGAATATAGTCTTCCAGCAGGGCAGTCCGCGTCGGCAGCCCGAGATTGGTGTAACAACCCATGCAGTAGTCGGCGAGGGTGTCGAGAGGACGGCTGGGGTCGTGACGAAAACCCCGATCGTAGAGCCCGCCGACCTTGGTGTAGCTGCTGGCCACCACCACCGCCCCCTCCTCGTAGAACATCTTCCAGAACTCCCGAAAGCTGGTCCAGTTGGGGGGACCCTCGATCACCAGCCGGTAGCGCTCCTCTTCGAGCTCTCCGTCTGGGGTGATGGGCCCTTTTTTGGCCGCCAGACGCTCCTCGATCTCGCCCCGCAGGGTGCGATAGTACTCCACTCCTTCAGCTGTCCCGCGGAAGGCGGTGAAGATGGGTCCGATGTAGTAGACCCCCCCAAAATAGGCGTCGATAGGAGAGGGGGTGTGCTTGGCGCTCTCCAGCACCCAGACCAGATCGTCCTCGGCCCGGGCCGAGAGCTCGAGGCTCGCGCGCAGCCGATCCTCGTCGAAGCTCTTGCCGCTCACCTCCTCCATCTTGGGGATCACTTCGCTACGGAGCTGTTCGACGATGTAGTCGCGGTGGTGGTCGTAGATCTCGCCCTCGGCCTGATAGGGCACATGCAGCATGACCACCGGGCAGTCGTACTCCTGGCGCAGGAGCTCGAACCACTTCATAAAGGTAAAGCAACCGGTGTAGGAGAGCAGCAGCAGGTCGGGCTCGGGCAGCTTCAGACCGGTGGGACCCACGTTCCCCTTCTTGAGCATGCCGATATCGCACTTGACATAGGTGCAGACGTCCTCGCTGTGGCCGTACTTCTCCGCCTCGGCGACATAGTCGCCCGAGAGCTTGCGCATCCCCGACTGTAGGGCGTTGATCTCCGGCAGCACCGGTAGCAGATCGAAGGAACGCATGAGCTCGGTGAGATTTCCCGGCACAAAGGTGTAGACCACCTTGCGACCGTCCTCCTTCGCCCGCGCCAGCTGCTGATAGTGGTCCCCGATCATCTGCTTTTGCAGGAGCATGCTCTGCTCCTTGCGGGTTCCACCGGTGCCTTTGGTTGCCTCGCTCATCATGCCTCGCTCCACAGTCGGATGGAGTCGGAAAAAGTCCCCGCCTGCTCGCGGATGACGGCGAACTGTCCGGTGTCCTCAGAGTACTTGAACTGGGTGTAGGGCACGCCTCGGCTCTCGAGCGCGCTCACCAGCATGGGCTGCTCCAGCAGCGCCGGGTCGCAGAAGCTGGGGGCACAGAAGATCACCCCCTCGGCGTTGTTGTTGGTGACCGAGTCGAGCAGCCAGCTCCCCCGGTGACCCTCCGGCTGGTAGACCGACGCCGTGGAGGTGCTCTGCTCGAGATAGGCCGCCACCAGGTTGCCGAGGGGATCGCCCTCCGTGGGCACGTCTCCGATGAGCCAGCGCAGACCCAGGAGCAAGTCGTCGTCCACCACCCAACCGCCGGCGCGCTCGAGCGTGATCAGCAGACCCAGTGGTGGCTGCTCACAGAAGGCACCCACCAGCACTCTGCGGCTCATGTCCGGCTCAAGGCGATCCTTTTGTCGGGCTGCAAGCTCCATGTAGCGGCGGATGAGCTCGGTGTGCTCCTCCGGCGGCAGCACCATCCCGGCCCGTAGGACCAGATAGAGCTCGGAGGTCGGGTA
>JBAUDS010000037.1:0-2750 GCA_049678185.1 Thermoanaerobaculia bacterium | reverse complement strand
CTTCTCACTGCCTGAGGAATGGCTCGTGGCTGAACCCATGCTTGCCGACACAGATCCAGGTCCCGTCAGCTGGGCCAAGGTCATCGACAACCAGAGCTGTATCGGTTGCCACGCCTGCACGACCGCCTGCAAGTCGGAAAACGAAGTACCGCTGTCAGTCACCCGAACCTATGTGAAGTATGTGGATGTCGGCAGCTTTCCTCAAGCGCGACGAGTTTTTCAGGTAACCCGCTGCAACCAGTGCGCCGACTCGCCGTGCACCGAGGTCTGCCCGACCAAAGCCATGCACCGGCGGCCCGACGGCATCGTCGACTTCGACAAATCGATCTGCATCGGCTGCAAGGCTTGTATCGCCGCCTGCCCCTACGACGCCATCTTTATCAACCCCGAGGACCACACGGCCGAGAAGTGTAATTTCTGCGCTCATCGGATCGATATCGGTCTGGAGCCGGCGTGCGTCGTGGTCTGCCCCACCGAGGCCCTCATGGTCGGTGACATGAACGACCCCGGATCGCGGGTCAGCCAGATGGTGCACCGGGAGCCGGTCGCGGTGCGTCGCCCCGAGAAGGAGACTCGACCCAAGCTCTTCTATCGCGCCGCCCACCAGGCGACCCTCGACCCCTTGGCCGCCCGCCGACCCGAGGGACAGCTCTTCATGTGGAGCGAGCAGCTGGAGGGACAGCAGCGGGTGGTGTCTGGACATCCGGAGCCGAGCAACTCATCGGCGGCTGCCGTCCTGAGCTACGACGTACCCCACAAGGCGCCCTGGGACTGGCGAGTGAGTCTCTACACCCTGACCAAGGGGATCGCCGCCGGCACCTATCTCGTCGCCACCCTGCTGCTGCTACTCGGCTCGACCGGCGGCACCAGCAAGCTCTGGCTCTGGGGTGCACCTCTGATCAGCGGGCTCTTCCTGGGCCTGACCGGGGCACTCCTGATCTGGGATCTCGAGCAGCCACAGCGGTTCTTCATGATCTTCACCCGCTCGCACTGGAAGAGCTGGCTGGTCCGTGGGGCCTACATCATCGGCGGCTATAGCGCGGTGCTGGCGCTTCATTTTGCTGCCAGTCTGATGGGCCGAGTCGACCTGCAACAGGTCCTGTTGTGGCCGGGGGTGCCATTGGCGGTCATGACTGCGGTCTACACGGCCTATCTGTTTGCCCAGGCCAAGGCACGTGATCTTTGGCAGAACCCGCTGCTGGCTCCACATCTGCTGGTGCAAACGGTCATGGCGGGTGCGGCGGCCCTCCTGCCGGCGTCGGTCGAGGTGGAGCCCCTGGCGACCCCCCATCTACTGGTCGTTCTCGCCGTTGCGAGCCTGATCCATCTGCTGATGATTGTGGGTGAAGCGACGCTTACCCACGGCACCGCCCACGCTCGGCTGGCAGCCCGGGAGATGACCCACGGTCGATTCAGGAGATTCTTCTGGACCGGTAGTGTTCTCGCTGGTTTGACGGTGCTTGCCCCCTGGCTCGGCCCTGCGATCGCAGCTCCAGTCGCTCTGTTGGCGCTCTTCTGTTACGAGCACGCCTATGTACAGGCCGGTCAGGCGGTCCCTCTGGCCTAGAAGTCGAGTGGGGTCGAAAAATGTCGAACAAGGAACTGAGCCGCCGCGTCAGCGCTGCCCGCGCCGAAACCGAAGCACGGGGAGAGACTTTCTATCCCGGCGCCAGCCGCATCCACCTGGCCTCGTTCCCACCCAAGGAGCGCTGGGACGATTGGGTGGAGCTCGACTCCAAATCCTGGCCAAAGAGGGTCGAGCGACGCTACATGCTGGTGCCCACGACCTGTTTCAATTGCGAGTCGGCCTGCGGGCTGCTGGCCTATGTCGACAAGGAGTCGCTCCAGATCCGTAAGCTCGAGGGCAACCCCGAGCACCCCGGCTCCCGCGGCCGCAACTGCGCCAAGGGCCCGGCCACCCTCAACCAGCTGACCGACCCCGACCGCATCCTCTACCCGCTCAAGCGTGTAGGAGAACGGGGAGAGGGCAAATGGGAGAGGGTGGGCTGGGAAGAGGTCATGACCGACCTGGCCGAGCGAATCAGGACCGCCATGCTCGAGGGACGCCACCGCGAGATCATGTACCACGTGGGTCGCCCCGGTGAGGACGGCTTCACCGAGCGGATGATGGCCGCCTGGGGGTGTGATTCTCACAACTCACACACCAACGTCTGCTCCTCCGGAGCCCGGGCCGGCTATCAGTACTGGACCGGAATCGACCGGCCCAGCCCCGATCACGCCCGCGCCAAGGTGGTCTTTCTGGTCAGCTCGCATCTGGAGACCGGTCACTACTTCAACCCTCATGCGCAGCGGATCATGGAGGCCAAAGCCCGAGGAGCCAAGCTCATCGTCCTCGACACACGGCTCTCCAACACCGCCACCCACGCCGATTTCTGGCTTGCTCCGCAGCCCGGCTCCGAGGCGGCCATCCACCTGGCCATCGCCAACTACTTGATCCTGAACAAACTCTACAACCGGGAGTTCGTCGAGCGGTGGTGGAACTGGCAGGAGCACATGGAGGCCGAGCACGGTGGTCTGGAGCCGACCTTCGAGAACTTCGAGCGCGTGCTCGCGACCGCATATGAAGACTTCACTTTCGATTACGCCGCCGCGGAGTCCGGAGTCGAGGCCGACGTGCTGCGACAGGTCGCCGAGATCGTGGGCACGGCCGGTACCCGGCTGGCCACCCACAACTGGCGCAGCGCCGCCGCCGGCAACGAGGGCGGCTGGCAGGTCTCCCGCACCCTTTT
>JBAUDS010000036.1:0-2156 GCA_049678185.1 Thermoanaerobaculia bacterium | reverse complement strand
TCTTCCGGCCCGCCGGCCGACCCGACGCTCCCTTCGACCGCAACCTCTTCGCCGGCGGCAGCTACGAGTTCGAAGCCGTATCCGGGAGCACACTACCCGGTATTCGCTTCGCCCTCGACCAGGGCGAGCCGGGGCGGGCGGCCAGCGAGACCGAAATCTACCTAGCCGCCCTTGCCCAGCGGGTGGAGACCCTGCGGTCGATCACGGCGGAGATCCAACGTTGGTCGCAGAATCAGCCCGCCGGGAGTGACCGCTAGCCGCAAGAGTCGGACCGATCTCGCTCGTTCCTTTACCCAGTGGGAACCAGGATCTCGGCCAGGGCGCTCGACGATCCCGTACGACCCTGAAGAGCCAGAGAGTTATTCCAATAAGTCAATAAGATTTTCATCCATGAACATCCCCTATATCATTTTCGAGATCGGTCAGTTGGAAATGCCTGGCAGCCCCTCTCGCAGGAGGGCGTCGCCGCCGTCGGTCCGGCCTTGACGCTCGTGGGGTCGCCAGAAGCGACCACGAGAGGAGGTCGAGCATGCGAGGTGGAGCGTCTGGAGGCGGAAGCCATACCTCTAACCAGCGACAGGCAAGTCGCGCTAGCCCACCCCCGAAGTTGCCACGACCCCCGTCGGGAATCACCTTGATGGAGGTGCTCCTCAGCGTCGCTGTGATCGGGGTTCTCGCCCTCTTTCTGGTGCCCAGGATGCTCTGTGCGTTGGAGAAGGCCCGTTTTGTCAAGACCCTCTCCGAGGTCACGGAGGCGCGTGATGTGGTGGAGTCCTACATGCTCGATAGCGCCTATCCCCCGGTGACCCTCGAGCAGGCCTGCCAGCAAATCGCCTCGGGCAAGGGCGTTCCGCCCAACCTCCTCTATTGCAGTGGCTGGGAATTCGACGGCAACAAAGGCCACGGCAACGATTGCGATTTCTACGACGAAGAGAATCCCGGCAAGAGCAATCCGAGTCCCGAGACAGCTGGGACCAAATACATCATGCGCACTGTCACCGACCTTGCGCCCCGCTGCATGAAGGTGGACTTTGTCTGGCTTCGCTGCTGTAACGCAGCTCCCGAGATAGTCAAAACCGGCGAGTGGAAGGGACCGCTTCCCATTCGCACCACCGGCAAAGGCGGCGGCAAAGGCAGCAAGTAGTAGGCCGCTCGCCCCGAGATCTTCGGGTCAAGCTGGCAGCGGCTAGAGGTAGAGGTGTGTGGGATCGAGCTCGTGGCGGAGGAGATCGAGCTCCTCTCTTGATGGTAGTTCGGTCGCTCGCAGATCGGAAGCGATCCGTGGCTCCCAGCCCAGATTTGCGCGGACATCCTTCTCGGTGATCCCGGGATGGAGCGTGGTGAGCGTCATCTCGCCCTCTTCGAACTCGTAGCAGGCGAGGTCGGTGATGACCATTGCCGGTCCGTTGCCGGGCATACCGAAGCGGTCGCGGCCGCTGCCACCGTCGAGATGACCCGCCGAGGTCATGAAGTCGAGCCGCTCGGGAAAGCTGCGCCGGCTTTGCTTGGCGATGATAAGGACCTTGGTCGCGTGGATGGCGATCTCGCAGGCGCCACCGCTTCCCGGCAAGCGGACCTTAGGATGCTCGTAGTCGCCGATGACCGTGGTATTGAGATTGCCGTGGCGATCGATCTGCGCCCCCTGGAGAAAACCAACGTCGATCCGACCCCCTTGCAGGTAGTGGTAGAAGACGTCGTACATCGAGCAGACACTGAGCGAGTCGGTGACCAGTGCCGGGTCACCGATCGAGACCGGCACGCGCTCGGGGGTAGCGCCCACCGCCCCCGACTCGTAGATGAGCACCAGGTTGGGGGCCTGCCGGTGACGGGCGAGGTTGCAGGCGAGGTTGGGCAGCCCGATGCCGACAAAGACCACCTCCCCATCGCGGAGCTGTCGCGCCGCTTGACACACCATGAGCTCGTTCGCCGTGTAGTCCATGACCGGTCTCAGAAGCCGTAGTTGACAGGCTTACAAAGCCGGGGCCGGGCCTGGAGTCGTGCCAGGTCTTCACCCAGACGCTCGACATATTCGGACCGATCTGCGACACCCAGGACCCAGTCCTGCAGATAACTCTCCAGCCTTGCCTGATCCTTGGAGATCTCTCGCCAGCCGACATAGAAATCATTGTCGCGGTCGTAGTAGCCCTGGGCATAGG
>JBAUDS010000035.1:0-10849 GCA_049678185.1 Thermoanaerobaculia bacterium | reverse complement strand
GTTGACGGGGGGCCCCTTTCGAACACGGCAGGAACGGTTCTGGATCCAATTGTGAGTCTCCGGCACCGCGTGGCGCTTGCCGCTGGAGGGACGGTCAATCTCGTGTTCACTACGCTCGTAGCGCCTTCCCGGGAAGAGGCTCTCGAGATTGCGGAGAAGTACCGGCAGCCGGCAACGTTCGGGCGAGAAAGCTCGCTGGCCTGGACACAGGCCCAGGTTCAGCTGCACCACCTCCGGATCACCCAGGACGAGGCGCATCTTTTCCAGCGCCTGGCCAATCGACTGCTGTACGCGGATCCCACATTGCGCGAGACACCTCAGGTACTGGCCAGGAACCGAGGTGGCCCGTCCGGGCTCTGGGCGTACGGCATCTCCGGCGATCTTCCGATCGCTCTGGTGCGTATCGAGAGGGACGAAGAGCGGGACGTCGTGAGGCAGCTCGTGAGGGCCCACGAGTATTGGCACCTGAAGGGGATTCACGCCGATCTGGTGATCCTCAATGCGAAAGGTAGCTCGTACGCACAGGATTTCCAGGAGTCCCTCGAATCCATGGTGCGAGCAAGCCAGTCCGCGGTCGGCCACGAGATGCAAGGGGAACATGGAGGCGTATCCGTACTCCGGTCCGACCTGCTGTCGCCGCGGGATCGGATTCTCTTACGCGCGGCGGCGCGAGTGGTGATTCTGGCGCGCCGGGGTACGCTGTCTGAGCAGGTGGTGCGGCTGCAGCGGTCGAGGCCGGGGCCGGTCCCGCCGCGGCTCCGCTCGCCGAGCGAAACCGCCGAGACCGTGTCCCCCCCAACACTGGATCTCGAGTTCTTCAACGGCCTGGGAGGATTCACCGCGGACGGCCGAGAGTACGTCACCGTTCTGGGCAAGGGGCAGTGGACGCCGGCTCCCTGGATCAACGTGGTAGCCAACCCGGGATTCGGTTTCCAGGTCTCCGAGTCGGGCTCGGGCTATACCTGGTCCGAGAACAGCCGGGAGAACAAGCTCACGCCGTGGTCGAACGATCCCGTCAGCGACACTCCAGGCGAGACGTTCTATGTGCGCGATGAGGACAGTGGTCTGCTCTGGGGACCGACCAGTCTCCCCATCCGTGAAGAAGCTTGGCCCTATGTCATCCGGCACGGTCACGGGTACAGTCGATTCGAGCACACATCCCACGGCATCGCACTGGACCTCCTGCAGCTCGTACCGCTGCGTGACCCGATCAAGATCTCTCGCCTCACTCTGGAGAACAAGTCCGGACACAAGCGGCGGCTCTCGGTAACGGCCTATGCGGAGTGGGTGCTGGGTGTTGGGCGCACGGGCTCCGCGCCTTGGGTGGTCACCGACATCGACCCCGAGACCGGAGCCATGTTCGCGCGCAGCGCCTGGAATGAGGAGTTCGCTAGCCGGGTCGCGTTCGCCGACCTGTGCGGCCGCCAAACCTCCTGGACCGGCGATCGCCTCGAGTTTCTGGGCCGCAACGCGAGCCTCGACCACCCCGCTTCGCTGGATCGAGGCGCGGAGTTTTCGGGAAAAGTCGGAGCCGGCTTGGATCCCTGTGCCGCCCTGCAGACGAAGGTGGAGCTCGAACCGGGGGAAAGCACCGAGGTGCTGTTTTTCTTGGGGCAGGGGGAGGACCATGAGCAGGCGCGATCCCTGGTCGATCGCTACCGCAGGACGAGTTGCGCTGTGGTTCTCCGCGAGGTTCAGGAGCACTGGAACGGAGTGCTGGGTGCGGTTCAGGTCAAGACTCCCGACCCCTCCATGGATCTTCTCCTCAACCGCTGGCTTCTCTATCAGACGCTCTCCTGCCGAATCTGGGGCCGCTCTGCGTTCTACCAGTCGGGAGGGGCGTACGGATTCCGCGACCAGCTGCAGGACGTCATGGCCCTGGCGGTGACAAAACCCGAGATCGCGCGCGAGCACGTATTGCGGGCTGCGGCCCGGCAGTTCCCGGAAGGCGATGTCCAACACTGGTGGCATCCCCCCACCGGCCGTGGGGTCCGGACCCGGATCTCCGACGACCGCCTCTGGCTGCCGTATGCGGTGGCCCATTATCTGAAAACGGCCGGGGATCGGGCGGTACTCGATGTGGAGGTTCCGTGGCTCGAGGGGGCGGCCCTCGAGGAGGACGAGCAAGAAGCCTACTTCGAGCCCCAGGAGTCGGAGGATCGGGCGACGCTCTACGAACATTGCGCCCGGACTCTGGACCGGAGTCTCGAGGTGGGCCGCCACGGCCTCCCCTTGATGGGGGCCGGAGATTGGAACGACGGCATGAACCGTGTCGGACATGAAGGCCGGGGAGAAAGCGTCTGGCTGGGCTGGTTTCTTCTCGCGAACCTGAGAGAGTTCGCCGGCATCGCCGACTCGCGCGCGGAGGAGGAGCGTGCGGCACGATGGCGGCAGGGGGCCGCTTCTCTCGAAGCCGCGCTGGAGCGGGAGGCGTGGGACGGCGAGTGGTACAGGCGGGCCTTTTTCGACGATGGCACGCCGCTCGGTTCGGCGGCGAACGACGAATGCCAGATCGACTCCATTTCCCAGTCCTGGGCGGTCCTTTCAGGCGCCGGCAGCGAAGAGCGGGCACGCCAGGCCATGGAGTCCGTGGAGCGGCGGCTTGTCCGGCAGGAGAGCGGGCTCTTGCTGCTGTTCACCCCGCCTTTCGACCGGACCCCTCTGGACCCGGGATACATCAAGGGATACCTTCCTGGAATCCGGGAGAACGGCGGACAGTACACCCACGCTGCGATCTGGTCGGTCGCGGCCTTCGCCATGCTCGGCAAGGGAGACAAGGCCACCGAGCTCTTCAACCTGCTGAACCCCATCCACCATACGAGCGGTCGGGCGGATCTTCAGCGCTACAAAGTGGAGCCGTACGCCATAGCTGCGGACGTCTACTCCGAGCCTCCTCACGAGGGCCGGGGCGGATGGACGTGGTACACGGGGGCTGCGGCCTGGCTTTACCGGGCGGGTCTAGAGTGGATTCTCGGTTTCCAGAAGCGAGGTGCCGCTCTCTGTATCGATCCGTGCATCCCCAAGGAGTGGAAGGCCTTCGAGATCGCCTACCGTCATGGCGACACTCTCTACCGGATCACCGTCGAGAATCCGAGGGGAGTCTGCCGGGGGGTATCCCGGGTGAGCCTCGACGGCACCCTGCTTTCGGGAGAAGCGCTTGTCCCGTTGGTCGACGACGCTCGTGAGCACGAGGTCCAGGTGGTGCTCGGATAGGCCTTTACGACCTTGGCGACGAAGGGTGAGGTCATGGCACGGACCAGCGCGCTGTAGTTGAGCTGGAACTCGATCGTCTCGCCGACAGAGAAGTGGTAGTCGCCGGAGTCCACGATGAGGTGGTCGCTGCTGGCTCCGAGCACCTCGATTCCACGAGGCGGCTCGAGGCCGCTTGGATCGGTATCCTGGCGCCCGATGGCGAGGATCGTCTGCGTGATGTCGCCCCGATCCGTGGTGGGTGGCTCTTCCCCAAACGCGGTTTGTGCGATCTCGCCCCATGGCTGCGACGGCTTGACCTTCGACTCGATCACCTCGGCCACGAGTGTCATGGCGTCGGTGTGCAGCCCGTCGATCGGTTGGCGATGCAGAGGCTCTCGACCGAGCAGAATCGATTCACCCAAGCGGAGATCGTTGATCCGTCCGGTGTCGGCATCGCTGAGGGCCCAGTCGAGGTTGGCGGAGTTTCCGCCGGACACGATGTCTACGGTCAGGCCGAATGTCGCCTCGATCGAGCCGGCGAGAGCCGATAGCTCAGCCATGTTTCGGGCGTCGGGTGACGCGCCGCAACGGCAGGCGAGGTTGGTGCCGATGCCTCTGAGCGAGATATTCGGGAAGCGCAGCGTCTCACGCACGGTGTCCTCGAGATCGCCGGGCAGAATTCCTTCACGGAGATCTCCAAGCTCGACCATGAGCACGATCCCATGCGTCCTCTTCGTCTCCTGAGCAGCGGAGGAGAGCTTGCTGATGACGTCGAGCTCGGTGTTGAAGCTAACGTCGGCGTGGGCTACCACCCGGTCCGCCTGGCTGATCATCGGAGAGCGGAGGAGTGTCATCGACGCCGGTACGCGCGCGTGACGCATCGCCTCGATGTTCTCGATGCGGGAATCGCCGAGCGCACTCACGCCCGCCCTGAGCAGGGCGCCGGCGATCTCGGGTGAGCCGAGGGTCGCTTTGGTGACGCCCGTGACCGAGATGCCACGCACGGCCAGCAACTCGACCAGCGTGCGGGCGTTGTGTTGGATCTTGTCGAGGTCGATCTCCAACCGTGGCGCGGTCATCATGCGACGACGGTCAGCTTCTCCGCGAGCTCCGGGAATGCCAAGAGGACCATCTCCACCAGACGCTCGGGTGATCGTGTCAGTGCATCGGTGGCGGGGATTCCGAGCTCGCACTCATACAGCATGATGGCCGCGCTGACCTCGGCGTCGGTCATGTTCTCGTGATTGATCGTGAGGCCGATGACCTTTGTGTCGGCGAAGGTCTGGATGAGATTGATCTCGGTGTCGGGCCTCGGCATCGCCATCTGTCCGAAGTCGCAGCGGTGGGCCCGTCCCGGTGCGTGCTGCAGCACGACGCCGTCGGGGCAGCTTCCTCGGAGGATAAACGACGAGGTCGAGAAGGCGGGGTGACTCAGGGCGCCTTGCCCTTCGATGATGATCACGTCAGGGTCCCCGTCTTCAAATGCTTCAACGATGGCGGCTTCCATCTCACCCGAGCAGAACTGCGACGGGACGGCATCGAGCGCGACGCCGTAGCGGGCTCCTTGAATCAAGCCGGTCTGGCCGGTGCCGACCATGACCGCTTTCACGCCGTAATCGTTGAGAGCGCGGGTCAGGACGGTGGCGGTAGTCCGTTTGCCGATGGCGCAGTCGGTGCCGAGCACGGCGATGCGCGGACAGGTGACCTCGGCGATGCGTCCGCTGAACATCCGCAAGTCTTTCTTGGAGCGGGGCCTTCGGACGTCGAGGATCTCAACATTGTTCGCTGCGCTCATCACTACGAACTCAGGGTCGTCATTCAAGAACTCGTGCAGACCGTTCACCACGTTGAGCCCGAGACCCATCGCCTCGAGCACGAGCCCGCGCTCGTGTGGCGACAACATCCCACTGGACGGCGCCATCCCGAAGATGAAGTAGTCGGGTACAACTCCGGCGTGAGCCAGTGAGTCAGCGAGGTCGCGACAGATGGGGATGCCGTTCGGCTCCTCGCCGAGCACCACGCCGGCATCGAAGCCGGCCCTCTCGCTGTCGATCACCGAGAGGATCTCGTATTTCTCCGAGTGACGGACGAGCCCGTTGGCGGTCTTGCCGTCGATGCAACCGAAGTTCGCTTCGCAATAGACGACTGCGGTTGGGACTCGTTCATCTTCACTGACTGCTCGCAGCTGCGCGGATATTGCTGAAATGAGCTGACCTTCCCCTTCTCCTTGTAAGCACTCGTTTGATTCTGTGATGCTCACAAGGATGGGAAGCGGGGTCTCGTTCTCACTATGGGTCACATGTCTCATCTGAGGCGTGGTCGACCTGGCCGACTACGGTTATGAGACCGCTTTGCGGGGAAGCGCTTGGCGAGTGGGATCTCGAACTGCTTTGTTGGTTTGGTCTGGTAGTCGAAGCCGTCGAGTGTCCGACGTGGCAGGCTCTTCTTGACCACCCGCTCGATCGCCCGCAGTTCACCATGCTCCTCCTGTGAGACAAAGGTAAAGGCTTCGCCGGTCGCGCCGGCACGGGCGGTACGGCCCACCCGGTGAATGTAGTCGTCTGGAACGTGCGGCACATCGAAGTTGATGACGTGGGACAGCGCCTCGATGTCGATCCCGCGGGAGGCCACGTCGGTGGCGACCAGAACGCGGTAGCGGCCTCGCCTGAACCCGGCCAGAGCCTTGGTGCGCTGCGACTGACTGCGATTGCCGTGGATGCGTTCGCAGGCCACCCCATGAGTTTCCAGAAACTGGGTCAGGCGGTTGGCCCGATGCTTGGTGCGAGTAAAGACCAGGGCGTTGGCGATCTCCCTGCGCCGCAGGAGCTCGAGCAGCAGGTTGGGCTTGAGATCGTGCCGCACCGGGTAGATCGTATGTCGGACGCCCACCGCCGGTGCTGCCGGGCGTTCGATGTTGAGGACTGCGGGATCGCGCAACAGCTCGCGCGCCAGCGTCACGATGGGCGGTGGCAGCGTCGCCGAGAAGAAAAGGGTCTGGTCGAGAGGTGGCAGGCGCTTCAGCACCCGGCGGATGTCGGGTAGGAAGCCCATGTCGAGCATGCGATCGGCCTCGTCGAGTACCAGCACCTCGACGCCGTCGAGGTTCGCATAAGGGCGGCCGAGATGATCCAGCAGGCGACCCGGGCAGGCGACAAGGACGTCGACGCCGCGGCGGAAAGCCTGTTCTTGGGGACCCATCGCCACGCCACCATAGATGGCCATGGCTTTGAGGGGCGTATGGCGGGCGAGGTGGTTGAAGTGCTCGACGATCTGAGCGGCCAGCTCGCGGGTGGGGGCGATCACCAGGCCGCGGGTCGTGCCGCGCTTGGTGCCCAAAAGTCTCTGGAGCAGAGGCAGCAGAAAGGTGGCGGTCTTGCCGCTACCGGTCATGGCGCAGGCGAGAACATCGCGCCCCTCGAGGGCCGGAGGCAGGCCGTCGCGTTGAATGGGTGTGGGGGTGGTGAAGCCGAGGTCCGCGACAGCGCGCAGCAGGCTCGGGTCGAGGTTGAAACTGTTAAAGCTCATATCTTGTACACGTTTTCTTTCTGAGGGCGCTCGCCTGCCTTGGGCAGTCGCACTGCGCCGCTCGAACAATCCGGCTAGATTAGGAATTTGAACGGAGGGACCTGCCGGCAGGTTGCCGTCTGGGCCGAGAGGCCCGGTAGAGGAGGCATACTTTCACATCCGGCGCCATTTGCCAAGGGCACGCGCGGATTCCCAAAGCAGACAGGCGGGTCTGGACAATCTTCGCCAGCCGTGAATCTCAGAAGAGGTCGAGGCTTTTGGGGATGGTCTCAGAGCTTGGCAGCGGAACCTGCCCCTTGCGACATCCGATCCAGCCGCAGCGTCGCGTCCGGGCCCATCAACCGTCGGCCGGCGAGGACCACCACCAGCATAGCGCCGAGGGCAACCGCGGCGGCGATCATGAACATGACCACGATCTGGTAGGCCACGGCCTGCAGGGGTGGCGACCCAGCCAGGATTTGGCCGGTCATCATTCCCGGGAGCGACACGATCCCAGCCGCGGCCATGGAGTTGATGATCGGGATCATGCCGGTGCGAACCGCGTTCCTGAGCGGCGCCGCCAGTGCCTCGCGCCGAGTGGCGCCAAAGGCAATCCGGAGCTCGACCTCGTCCGCACGGACCTCGAGGTGGTCCAAGAAACGATCGAGGCAGAGGGAGATGCCGGTCAGCGAGTTACCGAGGATCATTCCCAGCCGTGATGTGACGAAGGAGCGTCGACTTGCCGCTCCCGGACGGTCCCTCCAGCGTGACGCACTGCCCGTCCGCCAGCGATACGGATGCGTTCTCGAAGAGCACCCTGCCCTCGCCGTCGCTGGCCGAGAAGGCCCCGGCTTCGAGGAACGCACTCATGGCCGGAGTGTAACCTCATGTCACACTTCCGGCCTCGTTCTGCTGTGTCCCCGAGAAGATCGGCAGGCTAGCTGGCGCCCCCTCGCCAGCTGAGTCGCACCCAGAAAGTGCGTCCCGGTTCGTTGATCCTCACTGGATCCGGATCGAACAGATTGCCCCGATTCAAATGGTTGGCGTAGGCGCGGTCGAAGAGATTGTCCACGCCGGCGGAGATTGAAAGCGAAGTGATGATCTCGTACCCACCCGACAAGTCGACGAGGCCGTAGCCCGGCGTTTCACCGTAGTCCTGGCCGCTGCCCGTCATGGGATCGTCGTCCACCCGGGTTTGGCTCGCGGCCCAGTGGAAGATCCCGGCGGCCTGCCAACGCTCGAGACCGTAGTCGAGCTGTACCCGACCCTGTAGCGGCGGGATCTGGGCGAGGGGTCGATCATCGGTGCGATTCTGGCCTCGTACCCAACTGACGACCCCGTCGAGCTGCAGCCTTTTACCTGGCCGATACGAGCCCTCTAGCTCGAGGCCGATCAAGCGAGCTTCGATGTTGCGATAGATCGTCGCGTTGTCCTCTTGCAGGATTCCTTGCTGTCCATGGGCCCGGTCGCGCAGGATGAAGTCGTCGACCTGGTCGACGAAGCCGGTGACACTCCAGTTTGAGCTGGTGCCTGGTGCAGAGAAGCCGAGGTCCAGTTGAGTATGTTTGGCCACGTCGAGCTGCGGATTCCCGACCCAGCGTTTAGCACCTTCGGGATTGTTCGAGCCGAGAAAGCGCTCTGTGGTGTCCGCGGCCCTGGCGCTGCGGCTGAGGCCGGAGAAGAAGGTCAGCCTTGGTGTCAGAAAGCGCTCGAATCGCAACAGGCCGCTTAGCTCGGAATCACTCCAGTCCGTCGCCCGAGCACCGTAGTAGTAGTCGTAGAGCTCGTTCGGGCTGCGATTGACCCCTGCCGGCTTCACATCGGCCTTCTCAGCTTTGGCCGTAAAACGGTCGATGCGGCCACCCAAGAGCAGCCGCGACCTGTTGCCCAAGAGCTGTGTGCCCTCCATCATCAGACCACCCTGACCCAGGGTGGCATCGGGCCACATCACCGACTGCAGCATGTCGACCTGCTCCGGGTTGAGACTGGCGTAGCGCAGGGCGTCGCGGCGATTCTCCTGATAGTCGAAGCCGATGGTCAGTGTGAGACTCTGAGATATCTCGCGATCGCCGCTGACCCTCCCACCGTAGGTATCCGAAGTCGACGGCACACGCATCGCCATCGGTGCCGTCAGCGGTCGGAGCGAGTAGTTGTCCATCAGATGCTCTACCGCCGTGTAATAGAGATCGGCGCGGAGATCGACCAGGCCCAGAAGCTGGTCGCCACGACGCAGCTCCAGGCGATAGGTGTCGGCGGCGTCCTCGGGTGAGTCCATCCCGGCACCGGCGAACAGCGCGTCGTCGGTGCGGATGGCTTCCAGACCGAGCTCCACTCGCCCTTTCTCGGTCTTGCCAAAGCCGAGCATCAGGTTGGCATGCTCGCTTTCAAAGCCGGAACGGACCGTTTCTCCGTTGCCGTCGTCATAGCTGTCGAAGCTACGCACTCCTCCCTGGGCTCGCAGAAAGAAACCACCGCTCACCAGGGAGGCGTCGATGCCGAGCTCCGGCCGTTTGTGCCACGAGCCGTAGGACGATGCGATCTCTGCCTCCCAACCTGGGGGGTCTGCATAGATCGGGACGTTGCGCTCAAAGACGACGGTGCCCGCACTACCGCCAGGACCAAAACGCATCGATTGGACACCTTTGATCACGGTGACTTCGTCGAAGGAGTTGGGTGCCGCAAACGAGCTCGGGGGATCCATCCGGTTTGGACAGCCGCCATGCACATAGGCGCCATCGACCAGCACGTTGAGGTTGCCCCCCCCGAGGCCGCGGATACGGGGCTCGAGACCGTGCCCGCCCATCCGTCCGACGGTGACGCCGGCGACACCTCGTAGCAGGTCGGCACCGTCGCCGATGGGGACTTCTGGCAGCTCATCCCGACCGAGAATCCGAACGGCTGGTACGACCGACCATTCGCCAAAGACCTGGATCTCCTCGCTGACGACCGGTACGTCCTTCTCCTCGTCCTGTGACTCGGATACCGGGGAGACACTCTCCTCCTGGGCGAAGACGAGAGGATTGAACACCAGCGCCAGGAGCAGCGCGGCAGAACAGAGAATTCGGGCATTCCTCGTGCTCATCATGATGGCTCCTCGCGATGGCGGCTCTGCGACCACCGCCATCAGTGGTTTTTGTGTTTGCTTCGGGTCGCGATCTGCGCTCAGCGAGCGCGGACGGCGCGAGGAGGGGGTGGATCGGGAGAGTGTTGTGGATTGTCCGGCAAGCGATCGTCGCGGGCAGAGGCGCCACCGGTAGACAGGATGGGGGTCACGGGCGATTCACCCTCCGCGAGCCCCAATAGGTGACCCAGGGGAGCGGCAGCGGCGCCATCCGGGCTCTCGGAGGAGCGCAGGCCGCCGCAGTCGCTTGGCCCGGCAGCCTGGCGACGGCCGCAGTCACATCCGGACATCAGACAGACGCTGCCGGTACCGCAACAACACTTCGTCTCCGTCTGCCGGACTGTACCGGCGGCGGCCATCGGCCCTAGACCGAGCCATACGCAGACGATTAGCGCGAGGATCAGACGTAGCCGAGCCCAGCATCCGAGACTCGTGCACATCTCGAGACTGATTCTTTGCCTACCAAGCCAAAATCGCCCCACTCGCGGAGGCGGTAGCCACCCTATCCGGTGGGGTAGGGCACGGCGGAACACAGCCCCGGTTGGGGCGAGTATGATCTGGGAGATCCTTGGCCCGAGCGCCGATTCGCCCGGATAGCTTTATCGCCGGCTTCCACTACGTTGTTGAATGGATGAAAATAGCGGTCCTTTGCATGGAGACTCGGAGAAGATGCGCATATCCAGCATGATTCAAGCGGTCGACACCCACGTGTGCGGAGAACCCGCGCGGGTGATCGTCGGTGGTGTCCTGGATGTCCCCGGTGCGACCATGTTCGAGAAGATGACCTATCTGGAGAACGAGGCCGACGAGCTGCGGTTGAGGATGTTGAGAGAGCCCCGCGGCTACCCGGCGGCCAACTGCAATCTCATCCTGCCACCGACACATCCCGATGCCCATGCCGGCTACGTGATCATGGAGCAGACCGAGTACCCTGGAATGTCAGGCACCAACACCATTGCCGTCACCACGGTGCTCATCGAGACCGGGATGGTGCCGGTACAGGAGCCACTGACCGAGCTCCTGCTCGAGTCG
>JBAUDS010000034.1:0-1677 GCA_049678185.1 Thermoanaerobaculia bacterium | reverse complement strand
TCCAGGACCAACTCTGCCCCTCGCCCCGACCCCGTCGCTGGAGCCACTGACCCCTTCCACGGCCGAGTCGTAACGCGAATCTGGCGGCTCGGCCTTTGCTGCAAGCTCAGAGCCGCCGATTCCGTCTCCACTGGTTGGAGTGGAGACGAGTCGCGCCCCGGCCCACGCTCGCGCTTACCGCGCCCGGCGACCCGAGCGCACCGTCCTCTACCGTGCTCTCGCCCACCACTTCGACCGCTTCCTGCTGGCTTACGAAGAGCGCTTCCAGCCTACCCATGGCTATCTGCGCCGTTGCGTGGAGCCCGCCGTCTATCGCTATCTCGACTGCGGGATATTCGACCAGGGTGTGGCACGCATCCGCTGCCCCGACTGCCGACACGAGTTTCTAGTGGCCTTCTCCTGCAAGCTGCGCGGCCTTTGTCCAAGCTGTCATCAGAAGCGGGAGCTCCTGTGGGCGGCCTGGGTCGAGGAAGAGCTCCTCGAAGACGTCCCCCACCGCCAGGTGGTCTTCACCATCCCCAAGCGCCTGCGGATCTTCTTCCGCTACGACCGCACCCTGCTGGGACCGTTAGCCACCTGCGCCTGGCGGGCTCTCAGGCTCTACTTCGACGTGTCCTTCGCCGACGACCAGATTACTCCCGGCGCCGTGGGCTTTCTCCAGACCTCGGGCGAGCTACTCAACTTCCACCCCCATGTCCATATCCTAGTGACCGACGGTGGTTTCGGCCCCGATAGAGGCTTCCTCCGCCTGCCACGCTTCAACTCCCGTCACCTCGAACGGCTCTTTCGCGCCGAGGTCCTGAGGATGCTCGTGGATAAAGGTCTCATCGGCGAGGAGACCGTCCGCAACCTTCTGGCCTGGCGCCACAGCGGCTTCTCGGTCCACGGCGCGGTGCGGGTGGAGGATCGCCTCGGAGCCGCACGACTCGGCTCCATTTGCTGTCGAAGTACTCGTTGAGCGCTAAGGTGGCGATGTAGGCGACCTTAATCTGAGCCAGGCCCCTCGGCCTTTGCTGCAAGCTCAGGGCCATCGATTCCGTCTCCCCTGGTTGAAGTGGAGACGAGTCGCGCCCCAGCCCACACTCGCGTCTACCGCGCCCGGCGACCCGAGCGCACCGTGCTCTACCGCGCTCTGGCCCACCACTTCGAACGCTTCCTCCTGGCCTACGACGAGCGTTTCCAGCCCACCCACGGCTATCTACGCCGCTGTGTGGAGCCCGCCGTCTATCGCTATCTCGACTGCGGGATCTTCGACCAGGGTTTGGCCCGCATCCGCTGTCCCGACTGCCGGCACGAGTTTCTGGTCGCCTTCTCCTGCAAGCTGCGCGGCCTTTGTCCAAGCTGTCATCAGAAGCGGGAGCTGCTGTGGGCGGCCTGGGCCGAGCAAGAGCTGCTCGAAGACGTCCCCCACCGCCAGGTGGTCTTCACCATCCCCAAGCGGCTCCGCCTCTTCTTCCGCTACGACCGCAAGTTGCTAGGCGAGCTCGCCACCTGCGCCTGGCGGGCTCTCAAGCTCTACTTCGAGGCGTGCTTCGATGGCGCTGAGGTGACCCCCGGCGCCGTGGGTTTCCTCCAGACCTCGGGCGAGCTGCTCAATTTCCACCCGCATGTCCATATCCTCGCCACCGATGGCGGCTTCGGCCCCGATGGAAGCTTCCGCCGCCTGCCACGCGTCAA
>JBAUDS010000033.1:0-2603 GCA_049678185.1 Thermoanaerobaculia bacterium | reverse complement strand
GCCGAGGCGGCCCACGTTGTCGAGCAGTCCATGTACCTACCGCGGCTGCACGTCTCGTCGATCGAGACCTGTGGCATGGTGGCGAGCTACAACAAGGCCACCGAACAGATGAAGATCTACATGACCTCGCAGGCACCGCATGCCCACCGCACGGTGTTTTCGATGGTCAGCGGTCTACCCGAGCAGAAAGTGCAGATCATCTCGCCCGACATCGGCGGTGGTTTTGGCGGCAAGGTGCCGGTCTACCCGGGCTATGTCGTATGCGCCGTGGCGAGCCTGGTCACTGGTGCACCGGTCAAGTGGATCGAGGATCGGAGCGAGAATCTCCAGGCCGACAGCTTTGCCCGCGATTACCACATCACCGCCGAGATGGCGGCGAACAAGGATGGTCGCATCACCGGGCTCCGGGTCAAGACCATCTCCGATTGTGGCGCCGCCGATGCCGCGGCCAATCCCTCCAAGTTCCCCGCCGGTCTTTTCAGCATCTGTACCGGCAGTTACGACCTCGAGGCGGCGCATGTCGTGGTCGACGGCGTCTACACCAACAAACCCCCGGGGGGTGTGGCCTACCGCTGCTCATTCCGGGTCACCGAGGCCGTCCACATGATCGAGCGCATGGCCGACCTCATGGCCCACGAGGTCGACCAGGACCCCGCCGACTTCCGGCTCGCGAACTTCATCCGTCCGGATCAGTTCCCCTACAAGTCGCCGACCGGTTGGGAATACGACAGCGGCAACTACAAAGGGGCGCTGGACAAGGCGATGGAGATGCTCGACTACCGGGCGCTGCGCGAGGAGCAGGCTGCCAAACGCGAGCGGGGCGAGCTGATGGGAATCGGTATCTCCAGCTTTACCGAAGTCGTGGGTGCCGGGCCGTCGCGCGATTTCGACATTCTCGGCATCAAGATGTTCGACTCGGCCGAGATCCGCATCCATCCCACGGGTAAAGCTATCGCCCGTTTTGGCACCAAGTCCCAGGGTCAGGGCCACGAGACCACCTACGCACAGATCGTCGCCGAGGAGCTCGGTCTGCCCGCCGCCGACATCCAGGTCGAGGAGGGAGACACCGACACGGCGCCCTATGGGCTGGGGACCTACGCCAGCCGCTCGACTCCCACCGCCGGCGCCGCTGGTGCCATGGCGGCGAGGAAGATCAAGGCCAAGGCCAAGAAGATCGCGGCCTACCTGCTGGAAGTGGGTGAGGACGATCTGGACTGGAGCGTGGATCGCTGGCAGGTCAAGGGCTCTCCCGACCAGGCCAAGACCATCCAGGAGATCGCCTTTGCCGCCTACACCAACCATCCACCGGGGATGGAGGCTGGGCTCGAGGCCACCGACTACTACGATCCACCAAACCTCACCTTTCCCTTTGGCAGCTACATCGCGGTGGTCGATATCGACACCGGTACGGGCGAGGTGGCGGTTCGCCGCTTCGTCGCCGTGGACGACTGCGGCAACATCATCAACCCGATGATCGTCGAAGGCCAGATCGAGGGTGGTCTGACCATGGGGTTGGCACCGGCCCTCTACGAGGAGATCGTCTACGACGAGAACGGTCAGAACCTGACCGGTACCTTTGCCGACTATCTACTGCCGACCGCCGTCGAATCGCCAAAGTGGGAGCTGGGCAAAACCATCACCCCCTCTCCACATCATCCACTGGGTGCCAAGGGCGTGGGTGAGTCCCCCACCGTCGGCGCCCCACCGGCCATCGTCAACGCGGTGGTCGACGCGCTCTGGCATCTGGGTGTTCGGCACCTCGAGATTCCCATTACCCCCGAGAAGGTCTGGACGGCTCTGCGTGAGGCCGGGGTCAACGACTAGCAGACCGCCATGCGCGACGAGTTCTTTAGCAAGGCCTTCGAGCTAGAGCGGCAGGGCAAGTCCTTTGCCACCGCAACGGTGGTGCGCGCGGAGAAGCCGACCTCGGGCAAACCGGGCGACAAGGCCATCATCACTTCGGATGGCCAGCTGATCGGCTGGGTAGGCGGTAGCTGTGCCTGGGACACCGTCGTCAGCGAGGCGGTGGCGGCTCTGGCAGACAACCAGAGCCGCCTGATCCGCCTCTCCGCCGAGCCGGAGGAGCAGCGGTCCCGCGAGGGGCTCACCGACCGATCCATGACCTGTTTCAGTGGGGGCACCATGGAGATCTATATCGAGCCTCACCAGGCCAGACCAAAACTCCTAATCGTCGGCGATCTACCAATCGGCCAAGCTCTGGCCGGGCTCGGTCAGCGACTCGGATATCACGTCATAGGTGTTGACACCAAGACACAGGGTGAGGGTCTGGCGGAGACCGACGAGATGCTCGAAGACATCGACCAAATCGCCGACCGCGTCGATTCCCGAACCTGGGTGGTGGTCGCCACCCACGGTGATCACGACGAGATCGCCGTCGAGCACGCCCTGCGCGCTGGCGCCCCCTACGTCGGTCTGGTCGCCAGCCCTAAGCGCGCCGAGTCGATCCGGGGCTTTCTCCAGGGTCGGGGGCTGGGCGGAGATGAGCTCGAAGTTCTTCACGCACCGGCCGGTCTCGACATCAAGGCCCGGCGCCCCGACGAGATCGCCCTCAGCATCCTGGCCGAGATCGTCCAGCTCCGGCG
>JBAUDS010000032.1:0-6633 GCA_049678185.1 Thermoanaerobaculia bacterium | reverse complement strand
CACCTACAACAGCCGGCTGGCGCAAGAGCTCGCCAAATGGGCCGAGCTCCGGCCCGGAGGCGGAGCCATCCACGATGCTCTGTTTCGAGCCTACTTTGTCGACGGGATCAATCTGGCCCGGATCGACTCGCTTGTGCAGATCGCGGGCTCGGTCGGTCTGTCAGAAGAGGAGGCTCGCCAAGTGCTCGAGAGCCGTTCTTTTGCGGCCAGCGTCGATGGCAATTGGCGCCGAGCATCCGAATTTGGCATCACCGGCGTACCGACCTTTGTGATCAATGGTCATGGTGTGGTCGGTGCCCAGCCCTACGAAGCCCTGGAGCAGCTGGTGACGCGGAGCGGCACAGAGAGACGGTCGTAATACGAACCGAAGCCAACACTCCCGGAGGTACAGTCATGAAACAGCTTTCAGTGTCGCGAGACGTTTGGCCCCAGCTGCCGAAAACCGAGTGGACAGACACCCTGGCCACACTCCATCTGTGGACGCAGATCGTCGGCAAGGTGCGATTGGAGCTTTCGCCCTGGATCAACCACTCGTGGCAGGCGACCCTGTATGTGACCTCTCGTGGTCTTACGACCTCACCCATTCCCAACGGTGGCAACACGTTTCAGATCGACTTCGATTTCGTCGACCACAATCTGTTGATCACCACCAGCGATGGATCGACCGTTCCGTTGCCACTGCGACCCCAGACCGTAGCGGACTTCTACCGCGACCTCATGGCTGCGCTCGATTCCCTCGGCATCGACGTCAGCATCCACACGATGCCCAATGAGCTCGAAGACCCGATTCCATTCCCGGAGGATGTGGTTCACTCATCGTACGAACCCGAGCAGGTGCATCTCTTCTGGCGGGCGCTGGTCCAGTCGGCCCGGGTCTTCGAGGCGTTTCGGGCACGATTTATCGGCAAGTGCAGCCCGGTTCATCTCTTCTGGGGCAGCTTCGATCAGGCGGTGACACGGTTCTCGGGGCGGCCGGCGCCAAAGCATCCGGGCGGGATCCCTTATCTCCCGGATGTGGTCACCGTGGAGGCTTACTCGAAAGAGGTCTCGAGTTGTGGCTTCTGGCCGGGGAACGCCGGTGCGCCGGACCCGATCTTCTATTCCTATGCCTATCCGACACCGGAGGGATTTGCCGAGCACCCGGTCAAACCCGACGCCGCCTTCTGGCTGGCTGACCTGGGCGAGTTCGTGCTGCCCTACGAGGCGGTGCGGACCTCGGACGACCCAGATGCGACGCTCACAGCTTTTCTCGAGTCGACTTATGAGGCCACCGCCGATCTTGCAGACTGGGATCGCGCCGACTTCGAACGGCCGGCGGGTTACACTCCTTACCAATCCGAAGGCTAGACGAGCCGTCACCAAGAAGCCTTAGGTCGTAGCCATGGGAAGTGAGAACGCGCTGAATTGTAGGTAACGCTCATGAAACGAAGGACCAAAAAGATGTGGATCGTGATTGCTCTAGTCATCGTTTTTCATGTGGTCGGCTTTTTTTCGTCGCTCGATGCCGTGATGAGCGCCCGTACCTCGCAGGGGGCCATTGCGTGGGCGGTGTCGCTCAACACCTTCCCCTACCTGGCGGTGCCGGCCTACTGGGTGCTCGGGCGAAGCCGTTTCGAGGGCTACGTCAATGCCCGGCAGGACGGCGATCATGAGATTCGACACATCGCCCTTGGCGCGAAAGAGCAGCTGATGGATGTGATCTCGCAGCGATCGAGCGACAATCAATCGTCGCGCGCCGGGGAACAGATCGCAAGGATCCCCTACCTGCGCGGCAACGAGGTCGAACTGCTGGTGGACGGACAAGCAACATTCGACAACATCTTCGCGGGCATCGATGCCGCCAAGGAGTACGTCCTGGTGCAATTCTTCATCGTCAAGGACGACGAGATCGGACGTGAGCTCCATTCGAGGCTCGTGACCAAGGCCAAGGAGGGGGTCCGCGTCTACTTCCTCTACGACGAGGTCGGCAGCCACTCCCTGTCCAAGAGTTACATCAATGAGCTGCGCGAGGCCGGGGCCCAAATCCTCGACTTCCACACCCGCAAAGGCCCGGGCAATCGCTTCCAGATCAACTTCCGCAACCACCGCAAGATCGTGGTGGTGGACGGCCACACCGCCTGGGTGGGGGGGCACAATGTGGGTGACGAGTACATGGGCCGGGACCCCGAGTTTGGACACTGGCGGGACACCCACATCAGGATTACCGGGCCTGCTGCGCTTGCCGTCCAGCTGAGCTTTCTCGAGGACTGGTACTGGGCTACCGGCAAGGCGCCCGAGTTCGGCTGGGCGCCCCATCTCCCGGGAGGGGAGGGCAAAGAAGTGCTGATCTTTCCGACCGGTCCCGCGGACCGGCTGGAGTCGGCAACGCTGATGTTCCTCACTGGTATCAACGCCGCCCGCGAGAGAGTCTGGATCGCGAGCCCCTATTTCGTGCCCGACGAATCGCTGATGAACGCACTCTACCTGGCGGCCCTGCGTGGTGTCGACGTTCGCATCATCATCCCTGACAAGGCGGACCAGACACTGGTGTCTCTGGCTGCCTATTCGTACTTCGAAGAGGCTGCTCTATCCGGCATCCGGTTCTTCCGCTACATGGACGGTTTCCTTCACCAGAAAGTGGTGTTGATCGACGATGAGCTCAGCGCCATCGGCACCGCCAACTTCGACAACCGGTCGTTCCGGCTCAACTTCGAGATCACGGCGGTGGTCGCCGATCCCGCATTCGCCGCCGAGGTCGAGCAGATGCTCATCGCCGACATGGAAAAGTCGGTGGAGATGCAGCCCGGGGACGTCGAGAAGAAGTCCTTCTGGTTCAGGCTCGGTACCCGCCTGGCGCGGCTGACGTCGCCTATCCAGTAGGGACAGGGTGACCCTCGACATTCTCCGGATGGCGAGACCTGATTCCGGCCACGTCAGAAGACGACTGGGCAGGTTTCGCGCAGTTGTTGTAGTCTAAGGATTCAGTATAAATCACGCACGGATTGTGAGCTTTTCGAGCCGCCACAAGTGGTCTTGTTATGGGAGAAGTGTCATGCATGAAAGTAGACGAGAATCAAACTGGCTGATTCCGCCGTTCGTGGTTGCCCTGGTCGTGATCGCCTTGGTACCCGGCATTTCGGAGGCCCAGTCCATCGGCGAGCCCGGTCGTGGCTCGGGCCAGCCCAACCCGCTCAAGAACGTCTACTTCGGCGAGCAGCACATACACACCAGAAACTCGCCGGATGCCTTTGCTATGGGTACTCGCGGGACATGGGATGACGTGTATCGCTATGCGATGGGTGAGGAGATCACGCTGTCGACGACCGGCCAAAAAATCAAGAAATTGACACCCTACGACTTCGTTGGAGTGACGGATCATTCCGAGTACTTCGGCGTTATGCCGCGGCTCATCGACCCGAAAGATCCGCTCTCCAAGAGCGCTTTTGCCAAGAGTAATGCAGGGTCCGGACGCCAGCTCCGACGCCCCGGACTCCCCGATCAATACCATTCTTGGCTCGATCCTGACCAGCACGCCAATGCCGGAGTATGTCGCGCCGGATCTTCTGACCGGCAATTGGGCGCGCTATGTCGAGACGGCGAACAAGTACAACAAACCGGGTGAATTCACCACCCTGATCGCCTACGAGTGGACCTCGATCCCGAACGGCCGCAACATGCATCGTAATGTGTTCTTCCGCGATGACACCGGCCCGGCGGTGCCATTCTCATCCTTCGATTCCATCCAACCCGAGGATTTGTGGACCTACCAGGAGATCCAACGGAATGCAGGGCACGATAGCCTCGCGATCCCGCATAACGGCAATGTCTCCGACGGCTGGATGTACTCACCACGGAAATTTCTCGGCGGAGAGATTGACGCCCGCTATGCAGAACGGCAGGCGCGCAATGAACCGCTGACGGAGATCATCCAGACCAAGGGTAGCTCCGATACGCACCCGGACTTTTCACCGAATGACGAGTTCGCCAATTTCGAGCTGTTTCCGAACATGATCAACGTCGGCCAGGCCAGCCAGATCAAATACGGCTACGTGCGCCAGGGCCTGGTAGAGGGGATGATCATCGAAGAAAAGCTGGGGAGCAACCCTTACAAGATGGGCATTGTGTCCGGCGCGGACAGCCACTCAGCCTATTCCAACAACGAAGAGGGCAATTTTTACGGCTCTCACGCGCAAGCAGATGACACCCCCGAGAAACGCCTGAGCCCGATACCGAATCCGAGTGGAGATGTAGGTGCCAGAGTGGGCAGTGCAGGGGCCACCGCCGTGTGGGCGGAAGAAAATACCCGGGCATCGATCTTTGATGCGATGAAGCGCAAGGAGACCTACGGTACTTCGGGTCCGCTGATCCGGCTGCGCTTTTTTGGCAGCTGGAACTACCCGGCCAATCTCGTGAAGGACAGCGACTTCGTACAGCAGGCTTATGACTATGGTGTCCCGATGGGCAGCGACCTGCCTACCAAGCCCGACACCGCCAAGGCGCCGACCTTTGCTGTCTGGGCGCTAAAGGACCCGGAGAACGGCAACCTCGACCGCATCCAGATCATCAAGGGCTGGGTCAATAAGTGGGGCAGGGCTTCGGAGAAGATCTACGACGTCGCTCTGTCCGATGGCCGCGCTGTTGATCCCAAGACCGGTAAAGCACCGCCGGTTGGGAATACAGTCGATATCAAGAAAGCAACCTACACCAACGATATTGGCGACGTCGAGCTTGCCGTGGTCTGGACCGATCCGGACTTCGATCCTACGCAGCATGTGGTCTATTACGTGCGCGTGCTGGAAATTCCGACACCGCGCTGGTCGACCTACGACGCGGCCAGGAACAATCTTCAGTTGGTTACCGAAGTTCCGCCAACCATCCAGGAACGCGCCTGGTCCTCGCCGATCTGGTACACGCCGGCAACAGTTGATTGACATGGAATCGTAGCTCGAGCCCGTCGGGGATTCACGACTCCGACGGGCTCGAGATTGAACCAAGGAGCTGAACCATGGCGTGGGGAGACCTGACAAACGCCAGATCTCGATCTTCATTCGGCGAATCGCCAGTATGGGTTGCCGTGGCCCTACTGCTCGGCACCATGGTCGGCTGCTCGCAGGAGGAATCCAAAACGATGAAATCGCCCACGACCGACAAGAAGGAGTCGACGGCCTTCGCTGAGCCCGAGACCACCTATCTCGGGCAGAAGGCGGCAGCGATCGCGGCCAACCGGGGCGGTGATTCGGGATTTCTGTTGATGGATCGGGGGCGGACTGCCCTGGCGTGGCGGACGATTCTGGCGGATTCCGCCGAAAAGAGCATCGACGCCCAGTACTTCCTGTGGAAGAACGACGAGGCGGGCAAGGTCATGATGCAGCGGCTGATGTCCGCGGCCGACCGGGGCGTGCGGGTGCGGGTTCTGATCGACGACTCGATGACCGAATCGGACCCGCAATACCTGGCCCAGTTCGGGACCTATCCGAATATCGAGCTCCGTATGTACAAGCCCTTTGGGCCCAAGCACAAGTCCCTGGTGATGCGTTGGGTCGACTACGTCGCCGACCTCAAGGTACTCAACCGCCGGATGCACAACAAGCTCTACATCGTCGACGGCAGCTTCGCCGTCGCCGGCGGACGCAATATCGGCAGCGAGTATTTCGAGTATCCCGCCCCCTTCGTGTTTCGCAGCCGTGACCTGCTGGCGCTCGGTCCGGTGATCGATACGGCCGGTGAGGCTTTCGATCTCTACTGGAACAGCGACTGGACCGTGCCGATCGAAGATGTGGTCACACCCGTGCCGACAGCGGAAGACGCGAAAGCTCTGAAGACATCGCTGGACGCTTTTGCTCAGGAGACCTCCTCGTATCCGCCCGGGTTCTACGACGATTCGGCTCGGATCGAGGAAGAGATGGCCGCGCTGGAGGAGCATCTCCATTGGGGCAAGGGCCACCTGTTGGTCGATGCGGTACCCGAGAAGAACGGCAAAGCGCAGACCCATGCCGAGCTCGACAAGACCGGTGTCGTGCTGGGTCGAATCGCGGGTGAGACGACAGAGCAGCTCTATGTCCAGAGCGCCTATCTGATTCTTCTACCCGAGAGCATGAAAGGGCTCGGCGAGATGACGCAGAGGGGTGTCGAAGTCAACCTGGCGACAAACTCCATGGCCGCCAACAACCATCTCTCCGCTTTTGTCGGCTATCGCAAACAGCGCAAGGATCTGCTGGAGACCGGAGCGAATGTCTACGAGATGCGCCCCGATGCCGCGGTGGAGCGTGCTCTGTTCACGGCCGAGGAGCTCGAGGAGAACAAGACCTTCTTCGGGTTGCATGCCAAGACCGCGGTGTTCGACCGCAAGGTGACCTTTGTGGGCTCGTTCAATCTCGACCCCCGCTCGGTCGACCTGAATACCGAGATGGGATGGCTGGTCGAGAGCGAGTCCC
Organism: Thermoanaerobaculia bacterium; assembly: GCA_049678185.1. GTDB lineage: Bacteria > Acidobacteriota > Thermoanaerobaculia > Multivoradales > JAHEKO01 > M0029. The sequence goes on along the minus strand of JBAUDS010000032.1, from coordinate 220 downwards.
TGGCGGAGGCGGTGGCCGAGAGCATCGAGAAGGACATCTCGGCCGGCAACAGTTGGCAGGTCATCCTCAAAGGCGATGGCAAGCCGGAGTGGATCACCGTCGTCAACGGTGTGATCACCGTAGAGGCGGAGAAGGAGCCGATGACATCGGCTGCGCGGCGAGCCGAGGCCGATGCCCTGGCCATCGTGCCCGACGATGCGCAGCTCTAGCACGTAGAAGG
>JBAUDS010000031.1:0-1669 GCA_049678185.1 Thermoanaerobaculia bacterium | reverse complement strand
ATGTCGCCATTGAGGCCGTGCATCGGCTTGCCGTCCTTGGAGACCGTCTCGGTCACCCAGTCGTCGTAGTCGGCGGCGCGCATCTCGTGGGGGTAGCCGTCCGCAAGCGGCCAGCCGATGCCGTAGATGAAGATGGCCGGGTACTTCTGGATGATCTCGCTCTCGCGCGCCTTGCGGGGCAGGTCGGGATACATCTCGAGGATCTCTTCGGCGTGGAGAAAGGTGAGCTCTTCGGGTAGGTCTGGGTACTTGTCGGTCTCGAGCTTGGGGAAATTCTCGTGCAGAAAGACCTCGGCCCCCTTGATGACCTTCCAGATTCTCTGGACGATACCGGTGAGAAAGTCCAGGTTACGCTCGTCCTCGGTCATCACCCGCTCCCAGTCCCACTGGTCGACATAGGCCGAGTGGTCATGGTCGAGAAAGTAATCCTTGCGCACCGCCTTCATGTCGGTGCAGATCCCTTCGCCCGGCTGACAGTCGAACTGTTTGAGGGCCGGCCGCTTCCACTTGGTGGCCGCCTGCACCACCTGGGCATCGATGGGGTTCTTGTCGTGGTCGTTGGTGATGTGAAATTGGACCGGGGTGCGGGAGCCGTCGCGGTCGAGCATGTCGTTGACCCCGCTCTTTACATCCACGATCAACGGCACCTGCACCATGAAGAGATTCAGCTCTTTGCACAGGTTCTCTTCGATGTAGCCCTTGACCGCAAAAAGCGCCTCCATGGTTTCGCGGTGGTTGAGCAGTGGCTCGTAGTCGTCGGGCAGGATCTTTTCGAGCTCTTCGTAGTTCCCGATGCCGGGTCCCGCCAGGTCTGCCTTCTTGTCGTTCATTTGCTCGTATCCTCCTGGAAGCTGAGTTGCGTTCGTTTCAGGCTACCGATTATTCAAAAAAGCAGAGCGCCCGAACTGGTATCCGTCGATTCTTCGGGTCGTGGCGACAAGAGTACCAATTCGGGACGACTCCGCACCGCTCTGCTTACCAGTCGGCGGTGCGAGCCCCAACACCCCGTGGGGCGGGATTGGTGACTGCCCAGCCGGGTGGGTGCCACCTCGACTCGGGGATGGCAAGGCCACCGGCCAACCGCTATCCTCAGCTTCGAGGAGAAGGGTCCATGTCACCGAATCGCAGTTCAGTCCGCAAAGTACCACGCCGCAGAAGCCTTTCCCGGCGGGAGTTTCTGGCGCTTTCGAGCTCGATTGGCGCCCAGTGGGCGCTGATGTCGGCCATCGGCTCGCGGCCGACCAGGGGTGCCACCGTCCCCAAGATCGTCGCCGACGAGGCCTGGGCACGGATCGAGCAACTGGGCGATGCGGTCTGGGCGGTGGTCTCCACCCCGCTGGCCAAGGACGATTGGACCACGCTGAGCAATGGCGGCATCATCGCCGGTCGCGACCGGGTGATAACAGTCGAAGGCTACGCCAAGCCAGCCGGCGCCAAGTGGGTCGCTGAGCGAGCGCGAGAGCTGACCGGCCGGTGGCCGACCGATGTCGTCGTCACCCACTACCACGGTGACCACGCTAACGGGCTGGAGGGCTATGGAACTGAAGACGAGAGACCCCAGGTCTGGCTCACGGCGAAGACGCTCGACCTCATCCGCAAAGACGACATCCGGCGTGAGTACCCATCGCGCTCAGTGCGCGCAGAGATGCTGGACGCTGCCCGTATCCTC
>JBAUDS010000030.1:0-24928 GCA_049678185.1 Thermoanaerobaculia bacterium | reverse complement strand
CGGTGGAACCCCAAGCCCCCAAGCCCTTCTTCACGCCACATCCACCAACTCCAAAGAGACGTCTCCGTCTCCCAATACCATCTTCGCAATCCGCGCAAACCGCTCACCGGCGTCGGTGACACAAAAGTGATGCTCCGGACGATCCTCCTCCGCCAGCAGGTCCGCCTGGCGTAAACCGGCCGCCACCTCACGGGCCACCGCCTCGGCGGAGTCGATCAGCCGGACACCGCTGCCGGCGATCCTCTCGAGCACCGGCACCAGCAACGGATAGTGGGTACAACCCAGAACCAGGGTGTCGATCTCATCGGCCAGCAGCGGCTCCAGATAGCGCCTGGCGATCTCGACGGTGACCGGGTCGTCGTGCCAGCCCTCCTCCACCAGCGGAACAAACAACGGGCAGGAGCGGCTGGTGACCTGGAGGTCGGGCCGCAGTCGCTGCAAGGCGCGTTCATAGGCGCTCGAACGGATGGTCGACTCGGTGGCGATCACCCCGACCCGGCCGGCCGTGGTCTCGACGGCCTGGCGGGCCCCAGGCTCGATCACACCCCACAACGGCACCGGTGTCTCGATCTCCTCGAGCGCCACAGCGGAAGCGGTGTTGCAGGCGACGACCACCGCCTTGACCCCCCGGTCGACGAGAAACTGCACATTGCGGTGGGTGTAGCGGCCGACGGTGGCCGGCGACTTGGTGCCATAGGGAAGACGAGCGGTGTCGCCAAGATAGAGGATCGACTCACCGGGCAGGTGCCGTTGGATGGCTGCCACGACCGTGAGCCCGCCAACCCCCGAGTCGAAGACGCCGATGGGTTTCACTGTGTGCTGGGGGCGAGCAGCGCTCGATTGGCGACGAGGGGCCGCGTGGTGTCCAGGTGACCGGCGAACGTCGGCCGCTGCTGCCCGTTCCACAACAAAATGACCGCCTCGACCTCGGCAAAATTGAGGAGGATGGAGTCGACCAGACTGTAGACGGCCAGGATCTCCCGCTTGGAGCCCCAGGAGAGCGCTCCCGCGTCCTCGGGCGGAGTCAGATCGATGTAGGCAATGCCATTGGCCAGCAGGTGGACTCCCGCCACCTCGACACCGGATGGCAACGGCGGATAGAGACTGGCCCTTTCCGGACCCCGCAGCAACTCGTTGATGAGGATGGTGATCTGTTCCTCGATTCTCCCACCGGCAGCAACCTCTCGACTTTCGGCATAGAGCTTGCCGCCGCTGCCGGGAAAGTAGAGATCGGCCACGAGCGAGGCGTCAACCGTGCGCTCGACAATGGGTCGGCCGGTCGGGAGGGCGATCTCCTCTTCCGGCTTTCGACTCCACCACCAGAAGGCCACGAGGGAAAGGGTGAAGAGCAGGACTCCGGCGACAAAAAGGGCCGCCGACCGGCGGCTCATGGCAGAGCCTCTTCAGCCGGCAAGGGTCGATTCTCGACCGTCGCCTTGTAGCGGATGATCGCCCGGACGAGAGCGTCGATGAGCTGTGACCGATAGCCGGGATCTTGCAGGCGTGACTCCTCTTCGGGGTTGCTCAGGAATCCGAGCTCCACCAGCACGGCGGGCATGGAGGCTCCCATGAGCACCCGAAAGGGAGCTTGTTTGACGCCCCGATTGACCAGCTCCAGCTCCTGGTTGAGCTCGTCTTGAATCAAAGAGGCGACCTTCTGGCTTTCCACCAGGTGATGACTCTGGGCGAGATCCCAGAGGATGAGTTGGAGGTCGTAGAGTGGATCGCCCTGGACGAGTCGATTCTCCTCGGCCGCCGCCTGTGCGGCCTGCTCGTCGCTGGCCTCCATGTTCAAGAAATAGGTCTCGGCTCCATGCGCCTTGGAGTCGTAGACCGAGTTGATGTGGAGGGAGAGAAACAGATCCGCTTTCTGTTGATTGGCAAGCGCTGAGCGCGTATCCAACGGCAGCTCGGCGTCCTCGTAGCGGGTGAGAACAACCTTGACCGGTAGTCGCCGCTCGAGTCGTGCTGCCAGCGCCCGAGCCAGCATCATGGTGAGGTCCTTTTCCACCGTGCCGGTCGGTCCGATGGCGCCCGTGTCGCCGCCGCCGTGCCCAGGGTCGACGACAATCGTTCGAATTCCGCTCGTGCGTTGTGGACGACTTGGAGAGACGACTTCCGTCTCAGCGGGTCGTCCACCACCGTAGATGTCAAAGACCAGTCGAAACGGCTGTGTCAGAACATAGTCCTGTACTTCGGTGTTGGGTACCAGGTCGAGACGCAGCTGTGATGGGCTGATACTGATGTCACGCACCAGGCGGTCCGGCGGCAGACGGCGATCGGAGCCGAGCAAGAGTCGGTCACCGATCATATGTACCTCGATCCCCTCCTCGGTGCGGTCGATTCGGTAGCGTGGGCGGAGGGGGAACTGGAGCACGACAGTCGTCACGCCCTGGAGATGGACGAGATCGACCTCGACCGGCACGTCACGCGATGGCTGCCGCAAGATCACGAGCCTCTTCTCGTCGGCTGTCCATTCGAAGTCGAAGCCCTGCGTGTCGAGATAGACCGTCCGCAACAGGTCGATCGGGACCTGGAGACCCTCGAGGCCGATCCTGGGCCGCTGGGAGATGGCAAAGATGTCCTCGGCGGAGGTAACGACCGCACTGTCCGGTCCAAAGACAAAAACGCTGTCACCGAGGGTCAGCTCGTGGCTCTTGCCCAGCGGTCCCACCTTGAGCTCGCCACCCATCGCCTTGACCAGCGGCTCGAGGGTCACCAGCGGGCCGAAGTGGGTCACCGAGTAGCTGATGGGAAAGCTCTGCAGCCCAGCCTTCACCATGGCGAAACCCGCCTCCACGACGGGGAGGGCATCGGTCTCCTGCTCTGCTGGCGTCGCCACAACCGGAGACGCCAGCAGTATGATGAGAAGAAGAGCGAAGAGAGCGCGGGCGCGACTCACGGGGCGGAGGATACCATCGGTAGGAGCGCCGGCCTGCATGGATTCGCGCCGTTGATGAACACTTTCGGCCAGTCCGGGTAAGCTTGGCCGTTGAGGTCTTTGGTCAAAGGAGGGTAGGAGGATGGAAATTCGCCAGTTTAGAGTGGTTCTGCGGGCCCAGAACTTCGATCGCACGGCAAAATTCTACGCCGAGACGCTCGCCCTGCCACGGATCAAGAACTGGGACCACCAGCAGGGCCGCGGCGCCCGCTTTGCCGCCGCCGGCGGCTATATCGAGGTCGTGGGGCGTCCCCGGAGCGAGGAGCAAATGGGTCGGGACGAGGATTTCGACTACCAGGGGCCCGACCACAAGCTCACCATTACCGTCATCGTCCCCTCGGCTGAAAAGGCTTACGAGGAGCTCATCTTCCGCGACAAGAACATCCCCGGCGGGCTGCGCCAGAGCCGTTCGGGCGACCTCATCTTCGAAACCCACGATCCCGACGGGGTCAAGATCGTCTACCAGGACGGCTAGTCCGATTTTTTGCTCTCTCCAGCCCTTTTTTGCTAAGGTTCCCCTCCCACGGCGCGTTCGTCTAGGGGTCTAGGACGCCGGCCTCTCACGCCGGTAACACGGGTTCAAATCCCGTACGCGCTACCAACTCCCTACTGCCGAATCCATCTGCTCGCAGGCTCTGAATACTGACCCCCAACCCGTCACTGAACCTTCTCTGCGAGATCGAGAGAGATGTCGAGTACTTCGTTGTCGGTCTTGTACTGCTCCCACATCGCGACCATCTGCTCCAACCTCTCTGGGTGGCGGACCCCGAGATTGTTCATCTCCGCGGGATCGTCCTTGAGGTTGTAAAGCTCCCATTCTCCGCTGCCAAACGGAGGCGGCATCCACAGAATCTTCCAGTCTCCGTCGAAGTAGGCCTTGAGGCCAAAGAGCTCGTAGCCGACCCGGCTCGCTTCCGGGTACGGCACCTCCGCCTGACCTGAAAGCAGGTCCAATACAGACCTCCCCTGTAACGGCAGCACTGCGCGACCCCCGAACTCCTTGGCATGCGCGAGCCCTGCCAAATCGAGGATCGTCGGCATGATGTCGCGAACGTGGACGAACGCGTGGCTCATGGTGCCCGCGTTCACCGTCGCTCCCGGCAGCTTGACCACGAACGGCGATCGGATTCCGCCTTCGGCTGGAAACGCCTTGAACATGCGGCTCGGGGACGAGCTCGCCTGGGCCCAGCCTGGACCTGTGTCGATGAAAGAGCCGGGCAAACCGCGGTTGTCCAGGCTATTGTCGAAGGAGCTCACGAACTCCTCAGTTTGACCGGGATATGCCGTCTGCCACTGCGCACCATTGGCACCGTTGTCAGAGAAGAAGAGGATCATGGTGTTGTCGTACTCGCCGATCTCCTTCAGGGAATCAAAAACTCTCTTGATCTGCTCGTCCATGTAGTCGACCATGGCCGCGTAGACCTCCATGTCGCGGGCCGCCGTCTGTTTCTCCCCAGTCGACATCTCTTCCCAGGCCTTGACCGAAGAAAGACGCGGGAAGGGCTCAGCGTCCGGATGAATAATCCCGAGCTCCTTCAGAGCGTGCAGTCTCTTGAAACGAAGGACATCCCAACCCTCGTCGAATACTCCTTCGTACCTATCGATGTATTCCTTGGGGGCGTGGAGAGGATCGTGGGGCGCGGTGTAAGACAGGTAGGCGAAGAAAGGCTTGCCGTCGCCGTGGTCTCGGCGAATCCACTCGAGCAGGCGATCGGTGTAGTACCTGGTCGAGTAGAAGTCTTCCGGCAGAGACTCCACCTCCTTGCCGTTACGCCGGTAGATCATCGGCTGTGGCGGCGACAGCGGCATGCGGTCGCTCCAGTGGCTTCCCCCTCCGGGGACGAGGATGAAAGTCTCATCAAATCCCCGGGCATGCGGACTGGTTTCCTCCTCAAATCCGAGGTGCCACTTGCCAACCATGTAGGTGCGATAGCCACCAGTCTTCAACACCTCAGGCAGCGCGGCAACCTCGAAGTTGAGATGGCCGATATAGCCGGGATAGCCGTCCATCTCCGGCGTGTGAAACTCGCCCATTGAGCCTAGCCCCGCCTGGTGATTGTCCACCCCGGACAGCAGAACCGATCGTGTCGGCGAGCAGCTGGGTAGCACGTGGAAGTTGGTCAGCCGCAGTCCCTGTTCGGCAAGCGCATCCAGAGTTGGTGTAGCGATCTCGCCACCGAAGGCGCCGATGTCCGAGTACCCCAGATCATCGGCGACGATGAGGAGAACGTTTGGCCGCGCTTCAGCTACCTGATCTTCAGCAGTTTCCTGAGGCTGCTGGCAGCTCTGTGCCCCGATGCCCAGTGCGACGATTAGTCCAAGTATGAGGATCCTCTTCATCGGTCACCCCCTTCCTGTCCCAATTAGATCACCTTAACTCTGCGAACGGAGTTTTGGGACCACCCGGGTGGGAGGGGAAGTCACCTGTACGCTCCGCTGGCCAGAAGCTCCCTCAAGGCACAAGCTCTATTTGGGTGGTTCCAAGAACGGATGGGACGGTTCCTTCTGTGGCATCGCAGGTTCAAAGCCTGTTTCAGCAAGTCATCTAAATGCTAGGCAGCGAGCTCACTCCGAAGAAGGCTCAGCTCTCGCAGCCACGACCCAATCTGGTTCCAACTCAGAATGGAGTGGGCTACCACCCTCTCCCAGCGACACTCCGACACCGTCGAAGCGGCCGGATGCCTGTCCGCCGCCGAGTGTCCAGACAAGGGTTGGATTCTTGGATGTCAATACGAATGTATTGACAACTATCGCGTTCTGTGACAATGTCGTGCTGCCATGAGCAGGAAGACGCAGCAGCTCCAGATTCGCGTCTCGCCGGGAGAGAAGCGCGCCATCCGATATCAGGCGAGGCGAGCCGGTCAAGATCTCTCGGCCTACGTGCTCGCTCGCGTGCTTCCCGCCGGGAGGGTCCGTTTCGCAGAGATACTCCGGGGGATTGCCGACGACAACCAGCACCGCTTCTGGCTGGCCGAGCTAAACGACCTGCTAGCCGGTCTTGCACCTGTGGAGTTTGGCGACGCAGTGGAAGCCGCCGAGCTCGAAGGCCTATCTACCTACCTGCAGAACTATGTTGCGGCGATGGTAGAGCAGGCCGCGCACCAAAAGGACGTGGAACCCCCTAGCTGGGTGCGCGAGGTGGAGCCGCTGGAGGAGCCGCACTTCGCCGTCCCCTTCGCGGGTCTGCGTGCGCATCTGCTCCGAGCTGCGCCTGTGGCTTTCAAGCGACGCAACCTCTTTGTCGACTCCAGCATTGGCGATCGGGTTTGAAGACGGGGTGGCGATGGCCAAGCTGACGAAAACCGATATCCACCGCCTCTTCGAGCTCCTCGATGAAGAGTTGGCCACGGTTGACTGTCATGGTGAGCTCTATGTCGTAGGTGGTGCCGTGATGTGCCTGGCGCTCGGTGCGCGCGAGTCGACTCGTGACGTCGACGCCCTTTTCAAGCCCACCAAGGTGATACGTGAGGCGGCGGCCCGGGTCGCTTCCCGTATGAGCGTGCCGTCGACCTGGCTAAACGACGCGGTCAAGGGCTTCCTGAGCCCGCGTGGCGAGTTCGACGACTACCTCGAGCTCGGGCATTTGCGGGTGTTTGTCGCTCCGCCGTCGTATCTTCTGGCGATGAAGTGTGCCGCGATGCGGCTGGGCGAGGAGTTTCACGACCTTGACGATGTGCGGTATCTCCTGCGTTACCTGAACATCACCACAGCCGAGGAGGCCTTGGCCATCGTCACCCGCTACTTCGATGAAGAGCGCCTTCCAGCCAAGACCCGACTGGCCCTCGAGGAGCTCTTGGACGAGTAGATTGCCGCTTTGGCCTGGGCCTCCGGCTTCACCGGAGGCCCACTCGCAAGGTAGGCCGCCTCAGGGATTGATGTTCTCGCCCTTCTCGAGACGGGCGATCTGGGCCTCCAGATTTTGCGCCTGGGGGCCGGCTGGGGCTCGCCCCAACGAGATACGGGCGTGCTCCAGAGCCTTCTCGAAGTTTCCTTCCTGAGAGTAGACACGGGCCATGCCGAAATCGACGGGCCACTCACCCGGGTTCATCTCGTAGTTCTTGCGGAAGATCACGTTGGCGGTCTCCATCTGCCCCTGCGCCTGCAGGCCGCGGGCGGCCATGTGTATGCCGACCACGGTGGCCGTCGGATGCTCGATGGCCTGGTCGAGGATCTCCATCGCCTCCTCGGTGCGCCCGATCTGGTTGAGCACCTGGGCCTTGTTCGAGATCGTCTGGAAGCTGGTGTTGGCCGTGATGGCGGCGTCCGCCCAGCGCACCGCGTCCTCGTGGTAGGCGTCCTGTTGGGCGGCCCATTGTGAAGCTGCCACCCAATTCTGGAAGGTAAAGCCAGCGGCGCCGGTGAGCTCCGCTGTCATGGTCTCGTAGTAGAGCTGCGGGAGATTCGGCACCGAGATACGGAAGGGCACGCGAAGATGCTCCCAGTGCAGCACTGCCAGGGCGGTGTCGAGCTGCCGATCGTCGAACTCGTAGGTCAGCCATTCCCGGAAGTGGTCGGTCTTCTCGGGCTTGACCTGGACTTGCAGGGCGTCGAGGCTCGGCTCGTAGAAGAAACTGCCCCAGGCGGAGCTGTTCTGGTTGAAGATGATCGTCCATTCGGTCTCTCCCGGGGCCATGAAGAGGGCGTAGGTACCGGCCGCGAGGGGCTCACCCTCGATCTCGACGTCGTGGGAGAAGGTGATGGTCGTGCTTTCGTTTGAGCCGGCCCGCCACGGCATCTCCTCCGCGGTGCCGAACCCCGGGTAGAAGGGATTGGGCGCGATGCCCCAGGGAACCAGCTGGCCCCAGATCTGGCCGGTCCGATCGTCGCCAGTCGGGCTGGTGACATCGGGGGCGTTGTAGTCGATGGTCACGGAGACCATCCCCAGGTATTGGGTGACGACCGCGCGCTGATTGGCTCCTCCCGGTGGTGTCGTCAGGGTCTGGGCGGCGAGGGCTCCCGTGCCGGCGACCAAGAGAAGGAGGACAAGGGTGAAACGGAGTGCAGGTGGAAGACGCATCGTGAATCTCCTATCGGGTCTTGATGGATGGGCGCAGGGGGCCCAGGCTTCTTGGATATGTCTTTGTTTACGGGATCGGCGACCCAAAGTTGCCCTGGCGGTGTCAGGCGGAGAGCACGCGGAAGCCCTCTCGGTCCGCAGCCTGCGCCAGCTGCTCATCCATGCACACGAACGTGAGAGATGAGGGATCGCCCTCCGCCACAATGAGGGCCGCGCCGAGCTGGGCCGCGTCTGCGGCTCTGAGAGGATGGCGTGCCAGAAGTGCCAGGGCGCGCGAGCGCACCGAGTGAAGATCGACGACCTCATCCCAGGCGCGAGCCAACTCGGCAAAGCGGTCAAGGCAAGCTCGCCGTTCCTCTCGTGAAAGCTGACCGTGGCGCGCGCGCCGCTCCACCGCACTGGCAAGCTCTACTCGCGTCCACGCCCAGGTCACGAGCACGGGATCTTCGCTGAGCCAGTCGCGAGCCTTTTCGCTCGAGGGCTCGGCGATTGCAAGGGGCACAATTGCGGAAGCGTCCCAGTACCTCACAGTCGATCGGCTCTCTCCTCCACGAGTGCCTCGAGGATGCTGGTCGAGACCACCAGTGGCGGTTGCTCGAGGATGTCGGAGATCTCAGACGTCCCTTGGCGCAGGACACCGGAGCGGACCAGTCGTGCTCGGCGCTCCTCGCCCGAGGTCTCGGCGGGGACGCGGATTCCTGTCAGGCGTGCGATCGGAACACCGTGATCCAGAATCTCGACCTCCCCGCCGCGACGTGCTTCGCGGAGGTATCGGGAGAGCTTGGCCTTTAGATCGGTAACGGATACTCGAGACATGTGACCACTCTAGTCCTGGTCACATGACTTGTCAAGTCAGCAAGTGCTCTGCCAATCGCCAGTCGCGAGAAAGTCCTCCATCTTCTGCCAAAGGGCTTCCAGATCGCAGCGCATGAGGGCTTGGTTCCGTCCTGGAGCTTGACCATCTTCTTCACGGCCGACTTGGGAGTGGCTCCCTTTTTGCCTGCGACCAGGCCCCGGTGTCACCGCTCTCGAAGCCGTCAGTGAAGATGGTGAGCTGCGCCTGTCCCGAGTCCGGGTCGACCATCAGCGAGGAGACGTCCACCACCTCGAAGTCCGATCCAGTGACCGCTCCCAACTGGTGGAGGACGTCATTGTCCCAGCGCTCGTCCGGGACCCCGGACAGAAACCAGGCCGATCCATTATCGGCCAGCATCATGCCGTACTCCTTGAGGGCCAGGAGGATCACCTGGTTCTCGGCCGAGAAGCCCGAGAGGTCGAAGTCGGACCGGAGCCGCACGCGAATGCCCATGGGCGGGTACTGCACACCGGTTAGCGGCGAGGCGAAATGGCGGGCCGGCCAGATGTAGGCCTGCCGGGTTTGGGGCACGGTGAAGCGCAGAGCGTGAAGGATGGCGCCTGCCACGACCTCGTCGTAGCGAACCAACCCGGGAAGGATGGGCAGGCCGGCGGCGTCGGCCGAGGTCCAGCCGGCGGGTCGGAGGTCATTCGAGGCCAGGTCGAAAGTCGCCCCCGAGCCGGCCGACCAGTTGGCACCCTCGTTCTGCGGCCAGGCGTCGAAGAGCTCATAAAGGATGCAGCCGTCCCTCTCGACCACCAGCACATGACGGTCGCCGTCGCTGCCGGGACCCCCTTCGATGGGCGCCTCCGGCGGAATGGGATAGGGTCCCGGGTCGCTTTCGTCGTCGTAGAGAAAACTCACCGGCACCGGGGGCTGGGTGCCCGGGACGGTGGTGAAGGGGATGCCGATGGGGGAGTTGGAGCCGGGTGGCCATACCCCGGAGCCGAAGTCGGCCTTCAATCCCAGACCGCCGCCGATGGTTTGGATCCAGAGATCGGAGTCGGGGTGAACCGGGAGGCTGTCCACCCGCACGTTCCAGATGTTGTCCCGGGGAAATACCGGGCAGCCTCCGATCTCTGGTCCCTGGGCGAGCAGGCCCGGCGATCCCGATAGAAAAGCGATCAGACCAGCCATGAGACGCGTCACGATCGGGAGATCAAGAGCTGCGGGCATCTCCAGACAATTCTAGGGCTGGGATCGATATGGTGCTGTGGAATCGAGCGCGCACGAGGAGAAGGACAACTCCTTGGATCTTCATCCAGTGGGGTTGCCGGGCCGGGGCCAGGTGTGAGTAGAATAGGTGCTCCTTACAAAGGGAAAGGAGAAGGTGGTGAACAAGAACTCGAAAATACATTCGCTTCGTCGGGCGCTTATCTCTCTGGTGATCGTTGTTGTGTTCGTCGTCTCGGCGACACCGGCCAAGGCGGCCGGCTGGGACTACGACCTGTTCGTCTACCTCTGGGCCCTGGGGATGGACGGAAGTGCGACGGTCAGGGGGCAGGAGGCGGATGTCGACGTCTCCTTCAGCGAGATTTTCGACAACCTGGATCTGGCCTTCTCGACCCATCTGGAAGCCAGGCAAAGGGAAGGCAACTGGGGTTGGTTCTTCGATGTCTACTGGGCCGACCTGGGCAAGGACTTCGACAAGGTTGTGGGTAATCTCGACATGCAGATGGCCTATGTCGAGGCGGCCGGGGCCTACAACACGGGCCGCGACTTCCAGCTGTTTTTCGGCTTCCGCTACATATCGATGGACACAACCCTCGACTTCGATCCCCAGATCCCGCTTCCACCGGAAGTACCGACCAGGTTCAAGGGGGATCAGAGCTGGACCGACGTCATGGCCGGTGGCCGTTGGAAGAAGGAGTTTGGCGAGCGGTGGCGATTCTATGCCCGAGGTGATGTGGCCGGGTTTGGCATCGGTAGCAGCTCGGACTTCACCTGGAACGTGGTGCTGATGGGACAGGTCATGGTGTCAGCACGCTGGGGCCTCCTCTTCGGCTACCGCTGGCTCGACATCGACTACGTCAACGAGGACGATCAGTTCGCCATGGACCTCAGGCAGGCAGGTCCGGTCTTCGCGATCGGCTACGCCTTCCACTAGGCCCACGTACGGAAAGTCGGACGCCAAGAGCCACAAGCAGTACATTGGCGAGGTGGAGAAGAAGCGGCGCGGCGTCAGGCCGTTCGGCTCGGGGGTGCCGGTAGCCGGCGTGTAGGCCGGATCCAGAACATCGAAATCAAAGGAGATGAAGATGTTCTCCGGCCCATCATTGGCTTCACGGATGATGTGCTCCGTGAGGCTAGAAACTGCGCCATAAAAACATATTTATGGTATTATGGGCGCATGAAGACGACGCTGGACCTGCCTGACGACCTCATGCGAGACATCAAGATTCGCGCCGTCAAGGAGAATCGCAAGCTCAAGGACGCAATCGCCGACCTGCTGCAGCGCGGGCTTTCCCAGAAGGCCGTGGAGCCGCCGACGGTGCGCCATCGAGTCGAGCTTCCCCTCGTCGAGTGTGCCCGCGAGGCTCGACCCGATGAAGAGATGACCCCGGATCGCGTGGCGAAGCTACTGCTCGAGGAGGAGTCCAAAACTCGACGTGATGCTCTGCGATAGCAATGTCTGGCTGGCGCTGACACTCTCCAAACATGTCCACCATGCTGCGGCCCGCGAATGGCTCGACGCGGTCGATGAGCCCCTGTCCGTCTGTTTCTGCCGGGCGACCCAGCAAACCTTTCTGCGTCTGCTCACCAATGCTTCCGTCCTGAGCCCGTACGGAAATCCGCCTTTGACGAACCGGCAGGCGTGGGAAACCTACCGAGCGCTGCTTGCCGACGACCGGATCGTCCTGCGTGCGGATGAACCTGCCGGGCTAGAGACTCGCTGGGTGCGTTTCGCAGTGCGCGATACCGCTTCGCCCAAGATCTGGATGGATGCCTACCTGGCCGCCTTTGCGCTCACCGGCGGTTACCGAATGGTGACGACCGACGCTGATTTCAAGCAGTTCTCGGGGTTGGACCTCGAGCTTCTTGGGAATCGAGCCACCACCTAGTCGGTGCGAGCCGACGATTGGCGATGTAGCCCTCGGTGTCTTGGCCCCTTTACTTGCTACGGTCGTAGACCACCTTGCCGCCGAGAACCGTCAGATCGACCTGGTTGTTTTGGCGATGGGTTGGTGGTTTTGGCCGTTGGGGTGGTCGTTTTGGCGATGAGCTGGCAGCGGGCTCCTCAAGACCCTGAGTGAGGGTAGGGTTCCGCTACAACCAGCGGTGCTGAAGTAAGCCCGCCCTCAACCGAGAGCGCGCAGACCGACCTTCATCCCGACCGTCGTCAAGCCGTGCAACGAGCTTTCGAGCACTGCGGCCAGGAAACCGTGGGCGAGGCCGATGACATAGAGGTTCGGGGCCTTGCGGTAGAAGACACAGGCCAGGACACCGGCCGCAAAGGTCGCCACCGTGAGAAACGGGTTGGGGAGGTGGAAGAAGGCGAAAAGGCCTGCGGTGACCAGGATGGGGAGCGGTACCCCGGGCAGAACGTCGTCGAAGCGGCGATAGTAGAAGCCCAGCAGTGCGTACTGCTGACCGATACCCCATAGCGGCAAGAAGGCGAGCCGAGGTATCAGGTGCCCGATGGGTCGGGGGTGCATGAGACCCGTGAGCCACCCGATCAAAATGATGACCAGCGCGGCGGGCACCGCGAACGAGAAGACAAACCTGGCGGAGCTCCAGAAGTTGTCCAGCCGGAAACCAATTTCGCGGGCCGTCTCACCGCGACGCAGGTGGCCGGAGACCGCGATGGCGAGAAAGAGAAACAGGACGAGAACACCATGACCCCGAAAGGCGCCATCCCAGATCCACTCATAGGAGAGGACGAGAGCGGTCATCGCCGACAGCTCGACCCAGTTGGCTCGGTTCCCAGCGGGCGAGGTTGTGCCGTTCATTCCTGTCGACCAGGTGTCGGTCATATGCCCTTCAAGACAACCCTTTCGACGACGAAGCGGATGCTGGGCCGTTGGTCAGACGTTGAAGCGGAAGTGCACGATCTCTCCGTCCTGGACCGGGTATTCCTTGCCCTCGAGGCGCAAGATACCCTGCTCGCGGCAGGCTGCGAGAGTGGTGAGGCGTAGGAGATCGTTCCAGGCGACGACTTCGGCGCGGATGAAGCCACGCTCGATGTCGCTGTGGATCGTGCCGCCGGCCTGCCGGGCGGTGATGTCGCGGCGAACCGTCCAGGCCCGGACCTCGTCCTCACCGACGGTGAAGAAGGAGATGAGACCGAGCAGCTCGTAGCTGGCCCGGATCACCCGGTCCAGGCTCGGCTCGGTCAGACCGAGATCGGCCAGGAACTGGGTCTGATCATCCGGGTCCAGATGGGAGATCTCTTCCTCGATCGGGGCGCTGATAGTTACTACCTGAGCCCCTGGGCGGGTCGGGATCTCGACGCCTGCAGGGCCGTTATCACCCACCGCACTTTCGTCGACGTTGATGATCAGCAGCAGGGGCTTGGCGGAGAGCAGTTGAAAACCCTTGAGACGCCGTCGATCGTCTTCCTCCAGGTCGAGAGAGCGGAGAGGACGCTCCTCCTCGAGAGCCGGCAGGATCACCTCTGCCAGCAAAGTCCGCTGCCGTTGGTCGTCGGCCGACAGCCCTTGTTTCGCCTCTCTGTTCAGGCGGTCGAGGCGGCGCTCCACGATCTCGAGATCGGCCAGGATGAGCTCGAGGTCGATGATCTCCACGTCTCGGGCCGGATCCACCGATCCCTCTGTATGGAGGAGGGTCGGCTCGGTGAAAGCCCGGACCACATGAGCGAGCGCGTCGACCTGGCGGAGTCTGGTGAAATCGAGGCTCTCGGTGGCGCCGCCCTTCTGTATCCCCGGGATGTCCACATAGGTGACGGTCGCGGGGGTATATCTCTTTGGTTGATAGTGCTCGCGCAGACCGATAAGACGCGGATCGGGCACCGTCGCGACCCCCACATTGGTAGCCACCGAGGTGAGATAACGGTCGGTGGACTGGCGGGAGGCCGTCAGGGTATTGAAGAGCGTGGTCTTGCCGACTTTGGGCAGACCGATAATTCCTACTTCCATTGGAGCATCTCGCAGATCATTGTCGAGGGAATCGAAAGGACGGCGAAAGGAGGCGCATCATACACCAACTGACCCCAAAAGTCCCTTCCGAGCGCACTCGCCGCGGCCGCTTCTGGTACGGTTGGCCGTCCATTCCCCGATATCCCCGATGATCTCGTCACCGCCAACCGATCTTTTTCTCGCTCTCACCCCCGAGCGCGTGCTCGCCGCGGTCGAGGCGGGTGGTCTCGAGTGCAACAACCTGTGCTATCCCCTCAACTCGTTCGAGAACCGCGTCTACGAGGTCGAGCTCACCGATCGCAACCGGGTGGTGGCCAAGTTCTACCGCGTCGGGCGGTGGAGCGAGGAGCAGATCCTGGAGGAGCACCACTTTCTCCAGCAGCTCGATGCGGAGGACATCCCGGTCTGCACGGTGCGGCCCTTTCCCGACGGCTCGACCCTCAAGCAGATCGACGGCATCTACTACAGCCTCTCCGACCGTCGCGGCGGTCGCGCACCCGACGAGCTCGATGCGGCGAAAGCGCTGCGTCTGGGTATGCTGGTTGGTCGGCTGCACAACATTGGTGCCGACGGCACCGGTTCCGCTCGGCGGCCGCTCGATGCCGAGCACTACATCCGGCAACCGTTGGCCTGGCTGGCCGAGCACCGGACCCTGCCACCGGCGCTCGAGGCGCCCTACTTCCGCGCCGCCGAGGCGATCGCGGACCACGCCGATCGGCTGCAGGCGGGTGTCGACACCCACCGCATCCACGCCGACCTCCACCTCGGCAACGTGCTCCTGCGCGAGGAGCTCTTCAACCTCCTCGACTTCGACGACATGACCCTGGGGCCGGCGGTCCAGGATCTGTGGCTGGCTCTCCCCGGCCGCGACAGCGAGACCCTGCGTCTGCGGGAGATCTTTCTCGGCGGCTACCAACAGTTTCGCGATTTCGACCGCTCGACGCTGCGATTGATCGAACCGCTGAGGGGTCTGCGTCTGGTGCGCTACGCGGTCTGGCTGGCGCGCCGCTGGCACGATCCGGCCTTCCGCGCCGGCTGGCCTCACTTCGGCACCGTCGAGTACTGGGAAGGTGAGACCCGCGACCTCGAAGAGCAGCTGGAAGTGATCCGGCGAGAAGACGAGACCGGCCCCGCGACGGGGGAGGTGGCGGATCTCCCTGCCGAAGATGGACCGGAAGAACCGCTCAGCAACAGCGACTACTTCTGGGATTGGGACGGCGACTGACGACGCGCTCTAGAATGTCGTCCTCAATCTGAGCCCAAAGAAACGAATCTGGCCGTCGCGAATCGAACCCCGGTTGACCCGACCCCTTTTGGTAGGGCAAAATCTGCCGCCCAACCGGTGCGAGCGTGGTTATTCGATCTTGGAGTCACGGTCGACGCCGAGCCACCGGGTAGGATCTTGCTGACCAATACTCGACGGAAAGGGACGGTTCTGATGAATCACAAGCAGGCTATGCTCTCCCCGTTGCTCGTGATCCTTGCCCTGGCGTCGGTCGCCGTCTCGCGACCCGCGGTGGCGCAGGAGCTGAGCGCCGCCGAGGAGGCGGCGCGCAAGGCCGCCGACCCGCTGGGCGACATCCGCGCCATCATGACCGACAACACCATCGCCTTCGACGCGGGTGAAGACGAGGACGACACCACCTTCGCCTTCCAGATCCAACCCGTCTACGCGATACCGGGCGAGAAGATGAACATGATTCTGCGTGGAGTGATCCCGATCATCGGTGTCGAGCCGGGTGTGGTGATACCGCCGATCGGCGGTGAGCCGCGTCCCGAAGATGGCTCAACGTGGGGCTTGAGCGACACGATTGTCCAGACCTTCTTCTCACCCAAGTCCGACGGCTCGGTCAAGTGGGGGATCGGTCCCCAGGTCTCGCTCAAGACACAGACCTCCGAGCGAGTCGCCGGACCGGGGTGGGGTGGCGGAGTCGCGGGTGTCATCTTTGGCGGCTCGGGCCAATGGTCGATCGGCAGCATCGTGATGCAGCACTGGGGCGACGGCGGTGACTTCAGCATCATGACGTTTCAACCGATCATCATGTACATGCTCAAGTCCATGCCCGGCGCCTACCTCGGCTACAACAACGCCATGACCTACAACTGGAAGGTCGAGGACTCCGGCCAGGCATTCACCATGCCGCTCGGCCTGACCTTCGGCAAGACCATCGTCCTGGGCAGCGGCGACTTCATCGACCTCAGTGTCGGCGGCTACCCGCTGGTCGCGCGTCCCGATGGGGCGGCGAGGTGGCAGCTGAAGCTCGGGTTCTCTTACTTCTTCAATTGAGCCGCGGATCACGGATTCCCAGCCCAGGACCGAGGCCTTCGCCGTCAAGGACGGCAAGTTCCTCGCTGTGGGCTGCAACGCCGAGATTGAGGTGGGCAAGTCCGCGGACTTCATGATTCTGGAGAACAATCTGTTCGAGATCTCGGTCCACGAGATCAGCCAGACCGAGGTACTCGGGACCTACTACAAGGGCCGGCAGACCTACTCCGGGAATCCTTGATTGGCCGGATAGGAGATGCGTCGGATAGGGAGTTCCTTTTCATGGGTCCCGCTCAGCGCTTTGTTCCGTTGGCGATCCTCCACCAGCACCGTCCGGGTTTATACGCGCACTAAATATACAAAACTGTATACTAAGTGTCGTTATGAGATCTATAGATGACGCTCGGTTGGTCATTGCTCTTGCCGAGGAACAGCGGGGGGTCTTTTCCACGGGCGATCTCCGGGCCACACTGGAAGATCGCCACCCTGCTTCTTTCGCACGACGTGTGCGAGGCTTGGTGCAAGCCGGAGTTCTGAGACGCTTTCTCCGGGGATGGTACGTCGCCGAGACCTTTGACCTTCCGAC
Organism: Thermoanaerobaculia bacterium; assembly: GCA_049678185.1. GTDB lineage: Bacteria > Acidobacteriota > Thermoanaerobaculia > Multivoradales > JAHEKO01 > M0029. The sequence continues at coordinate 8,166 of JBAUDS010000030.1, read as the reverse complement.
CCTCAGCCAGCGGCTCGCACCCGACTCTTACGTCAGCTTCGGCAACGTGCTTGCCAGAAGCCTCTTGATCGGAACCAGACCGGAGAGGCAGGTGATGGCCGCGAAAGTCGGGCGCGCACGGACCTATCAGGCGTTCGGTTACCAGATTGTCCACCTCGGACTCGCGCGGCATCTTTACTTCGGCTACGAGGTGCAGGGCGGGGTTGAGTTCGCCGACAGCGAGAAGGCTGTGCTGGACGTGCTGTATTTCCACATGAGGGGCCAGACGTTCCTCTTCGACCCGTTCTCCGACATCGACTTCACCGGGCTGGACTCTGCGCAACTGCGCCGATACCTCTCTCGCTACAAGAATCCGAAGTTTGTCTCCTTCGCATTCAACGTCCTCGAACCGTCATGACGACTCTCGAACGGCCTGCTACACCAGATGGCCTATTTCTCTGGGTTATGCACCGGTTTGCCAGTCTCTTCGACCAACACGCCATCCTGAGGGGAGGGATGGCTCTCCGGCTCTTGGACAGCCCGCGTTCGACGACCGACATCGACTACGTGTTCGTGCCGTACACCTCGAAACGGGAGGTGAAGGACTTGATCGAAGAGGCGATGGCAGGGCTCGTGGACGCGAGCGTCGAAATCTCGCTCCACTCGAAGATGATACGAGCGAGGGTGCGGGTCGACGATGCTCAGATTCAGATCGAGATCAACGTCGCTACACAGTGCCCTGCCATTCCGATGGCGACGGGCAACTTCGCGCGGTCGTTGGGGAAGCCGTCGCAGGTCGTAGCCGTCATGCACTTCGACACCGCGCTTGCCGAAAAGGTTGCAGCGTGGAACGAGCGCCGCCTCATCAGGGACCTCTACGACTGCTACTTCTTGGTGGGTCGACTCGGAACGCAACTCGATCTGGAGAGACTTGACCAGCGACTCTCGAAGATTGAATCCCGTGTCCCAAGTCTGCGGAACCGAAAACAGATGACACGCAGACAACTCGCAAAGGAGCTGAAGGAGGGCCTGGACTCGCTTGAACAAGAGAAGGTCGAGGACGAGCTCCGCCCTCTCTTCCCACCCGAAGAGCTGCCAGGTCTCGCCCTAAGAATCCGAGCCTCGCTCTCGAGGATTGTCGAAGAGCTGGAGGATGAAGGGTAGGCGCGTCAGAGCGATCCGGCACCTGCCCTCCTTCTACCCCGTCGCCACCACGTTCCCGAGCTACAACCCGCTCGATTCGATCGAGATGTTCATGCGGCGCGCCAGGAGCGGTGAGGCCGATGCGCCGTCGCTACGTCAGGACGAGGACCGCCTCAGCCTGGAAGACGCCATCAAGGCGGCGACGATCAGCAACGCCTGGCTGATGAACAAGGAGAACGAGATCGGCTCCATCGAGGTGGGCAAGTCCGCGGACTTCGTGATCCTGGAGAACAATCTGTTCGAGATCCCGGTCCACGAGATCAGCCAGACCGAGGTGCTCGGGACCTACTACAAGGGTCGGCAGACCTACTCCGGGAATCCTTGACGGGATTCGGCTGCCCGTGTCTGGACTGCCGGATTGGGCTCTAATACAATGCTTTAGCTCATAGCGCGACAATCGTCGTCAGTATTCTCGAGCCTCAGGTTCTCTACGTTCTCTTCTATCTGGTCGAGGACCGGGACCTTGTGATCTCGAAAGAGGAACTGTCCCTGCGGTCGCACGCACAAGGAGGAAGTAGCATGAGCTCCCACCACGGTTCTACCGAAGAGTTCGATGTCATTGTCGTCGGTGCCCGTGTCGCCGGCGCCGCCACGGCGATGCTTCTCGCCCGGCAGGGTCTCGACGTGCTGGCTGTGGATCGGGGCCAATACGGCAGCGACACCCTCTCCACCCACGCCCTGATGAGAGCGGGTGTGCTGCAACTCCATCGCTGGGGTCTGCTGGATGCGGTCCGCGAAGCCGGCACCCCTCGCGTTCAACGCACCCTGTTTCACTACCCGGACGAGACCATTACCATCAATATCAAGCCGGCCGACGGCATCGATGGGCTCTACGCGCCAAAACGGACGGTGATCGACCGCATCCTGGCCGACGCCGCCCGCGAGGCCGGTGCCGAGGTGCGCTTTGGGGTCGGCGTCGATGATCTCCTGCGGGACGATTCGGGGCGGGTCCTTGGTGTGGTCGGTCACGATAAGGACAGAAACCAGTTCGAGGCGCGAGCCGCGATCACCATCGGCGCCGACGGTGTCAAGTCGAAGGTGGCCCAGCTGGTCGAGGCCGAGGTGATCCGACCGGCACGTGGCGCCGGATCGGTGGTCTACGGCTACTTCGAGGGTGTCGAGGCCGACGCCTTCGAATGGGCCTACTCACCCGACGCGACCACGGGCTTCATCCCTACCAACGACGGCCAGGTAGTCGTCTTTGTCTGTACGCGACCCGAACGCTTTCGAGCGGAAGTGCAGTCCGACTTGACTGCAGGTTTCCACATGCTCCTGGAAGAGTCGGCGCCGGAAATTGCCCGGCGGGTCGCCGGCGGTAGGCTGGTGGGACGCCTGAGGGGCTTCACCGATGTCGAGGGCTACATGCGACGATCCTGGGGGTCCGGTTGGGCGCTGGTCGGCGATGCGGGGTACTTCAAGGATCCGATCACTGCGCACGGTATATCCGATGCCCTGCGCGATGCCGAGCTTCTGGCCCGGGCTGTCGTTCAGGCTCGTCAACGGCCGGAGAACGAAGCCGCCGCTCTGGCGCAGTACGAGAGCGTCAGGGACGAGGTGTCGCACGACCTCTTCGAGGCCACCGAGATCATCGCCGGCTTCGGGTGGACGATGCCCGAGGTCAAGCAACATCTCATCAATCTGAGCAAGGCCATGGGGCCCGAGGTCGAGCTGTTGCTCGGTCTCGACCAGTCGAGCACCCAGACGTAAAGGCACCCGGCGTCAACCGTGATCGGTTGGACGCCGGGAAACCCGAATCGGGTTTACTTGTTGGGCTGCGGGGTTACCCGGAGATAGGGCTTCTTCGCCTCGAACCCCGGGAACCTCTCGTGGGCCTCTTCATCGGTGACACCGGTGCCGATGATGACGTCTTCGCCATTCCGCCAGTCGGCCGGTGTCGCCACCGCGTGGTTGGCGGTGAGCTGGAGCGAATCGATGGAGCGCAAAAGCTCGTCGAAGTTCCGCCCGGTGCTCGCCGGATAGGTGAGCGTCAGCTTTACCTTGTTGTCCGGGCCGACGACAAAGACCGAGCGCACGGTCGCGGTGTCATCCGCATTGGGGTGGATCATGTCGTAGAGGTCGGCGACCTTGCGGTCGTGATCGGCGATCAGCGGGAAGTTCAGAGCATTGCCGGTGACGTCTTCGATGTCCTGTATCCAGCTCATGTGACTGTCCAGAGGATCGACGCTCAGACCGATCACCTTGGTATTCCTCTTGGAGAACTCCTCCTTGAGGCCGGAAACTCTGCCGAGCTCGGTGGTGCAAACGGGAGTGAAATCTTTGGGGTGGGAGAAGAGTACGGCCCAGCCGTCACCTTTCCATTCGTGGAAGCTGACCGGACCTGCGGTGGTTTCGGCTGTGAAGTCGGGGGCAACGTCACCAAGGCGGATAGACATATGAGTCTCCTGGGCGCGGAAAGAATGATCTACACAACATGGCCGCCTTCGGGCTCCGCCGCGCGTTTCGGACCCGGGTGCTGGATGTTGAGAGAGCGTTGAAGCAATACTAGAAGGTGGTTACGGGAGGGTCAAGCTCCGGGATTGCCGACTGCTACTCGAGCCACTCGAGATCGGCGAGATCCTGTTTGCGGCCCGATGCCTGTTTGTTCCGGATCAATTCGGTCTTGCCCAGGTAGAAGACCTCCTGCGAGCCAAACCTACCTCTGACCCGGCCCTGCCAGGCTTCGTCGAACGTCACACCATCGATGGCAGTAATCAGATCGATCCGATTGGGGGCAACCCCGAGTTGGACGATTGCACCAGGGGCCGAGAAGTCTCCCTCGGTGAGACCGACATCACCAAAGCCAAAGTCGTCGAGCGCCTGCATCAGGCGTTTGGCGTTGTCCGGGCTCGGCTCGACAAGGATGTCGATGTCTTTCGTGAAACGGGGTTTGGCGTGAAATGCGAGGGCGTGACCGCCCACAATGACCGCCTTAACGTTTCGCGAGTTCAAGCACTCGAGCAGTTCTTCGTAGTCCTTCGTTGCTCTTCCCCTGGATTTTGCTCCACTCGAGCCTCAGCTCTTCGACTGCTGCGACGCGCTCGTCCGGCGACATCTGCGCCCAGAACTCACGATCTGCGGTTCTCTCCTCTTCGAAGGAAGTCAGCTTTCTCACCCAGCGCTTCATTGACGAAATTATATCGCGACTGCTTCCGATCGTTGTGTTACAGAGTAGGTAGAAACTCAGGCTGTCTGGTCAAGGCTCAGGTGGCCGACCTCCGGAATTGCCGACAGTACATGGCGGACAGCCGGGACCGACAGGCTGTTGCCCACCAACCGCCAGGCTGCGGTCCGGGAAAGATCTAGGGGCAGGGTGAAACTGGAGGGAAAGCCCAGGAGACGCAAGATCTCGGTGGGTGAGAAGCGTCGCAGACCCGTAGGAGTTTGGAGATAGGAGCCGCTCCTGACCGGCGAGTGGCCGTAGGCCGAGGTGAAACAGGAGGCCACGGCCTTGGGGTCCTCGGGCTCGACGACGTTGAGTGCGGGTCGGTATTGGTCGACTAGGGTCGGCTCGGCCCAGAGATCGGGATCGGGTGTCGGGTCGAGGAAGTCTCGCAGTGGAAGTGGATTCTCGGTTGCCTGGGGCAGCGGTTCCTGTGCTTGCAGGGGCTTGAGTCCGGCCACCAGATAGAACCGTCGGCGTCGATTGGGTACCCCGAGCGATGTCGGACAGATCGTCTGTTCCCGAATTTCGTAGCCCAAACCGCCCAGAGTCGTGCGCAGCAGTTCGTGGGTGCGGGAGTCGGAAAAACCGGGGACGTTTTCGAGGGCCAGATAGGTCGGCGGCGACGACTCCAGCCGGCGGATGAGCTCGAGCAGGCTCTGTGTTCTGGGGTCGTCGGTGTCGCGACCAAGACCACGCCGGGTAAACGGCTGACAAGGGGGCGACATCCACCACAGATCGGCACTCCATTTGTCCAGCGATGCCGTGGGCAGGCTCTCGATGGTGGCCGTCAGGGTGGGATGGGGCCAGTTGTGGCCATAGACCGAGAGGGCGGCTCGGTTGATGTCGACCGCGGCCACGACCTCGGCCGCTCCCCTGAGAGCGGCCGTGCAGCCGCCGATGCCACAGTAGAGCTCCAAGACACGCAGGGGTCGTTGAGTGTCTTCACCGGTCGTCATGGCACCCGCCGATCCTCCCATACCCTGGGCCAGGACATAGAATGCCGCCATGAGAAAGCAGCCCAACAGCTATAACTGCATCATCTGCGGTGTGCGCAACGAGGCCAGCCTCCGGGTGGCCTTCTATGACACGGTGTCGGATGATGGCCGGCCGGAGGTGGAGGCCCGCTTCACCGGTGCCGATCTCCACCAGGGCTATCCGGGTCGCATGCACGGCGGAGTTGCGACAGGGATTCTTGACGAGACCATCGGCCGGGCGATCAACGCTGGGAGCGGTGAAGGGGAGCCGATCATCTGGGGAGTCGCTGTCGAGCTGGCCGTCAAGTTCCAGAAGCCGGTACCGCTGGGTGTCGAGCTGACGGCCCGGGGACGCATCACCCGCGCACGCCGCCGGCTGTTCGAAGGGACCGGCGAGATCTACCTTCCCGACGGCACCCCCGCGGTAAGCGCCGAGGCGCGCTATCTCAGCTTGAATCTCGACAAGATCTCCGACGTCGACCCGGCCACACTTGGCTGGCGGGTCTATGAGGATGAGGATTCGTAAGCCGAAACTCAGAGACCCCCTTATCCGTATCAGGACAAGGTGACCGGCACCGGTCCGGGCATACGTGTGTGCCCCGTTGCTGGTGCGTGGTACTTCGTTTTTCGAAATCAATAAAAAGGAGCTCGATTCATCATGCGTTTTGCTGCAACTGCTGTTCTTGTTTTCGTGCTGATGGGGGGAGGGATCGTCGCGCCGGTGGGAGCGGCGGGCTTTACCAACGAGCGTGGGCTCGACCGACGGAACATGGACCCCTCGGCCGACCCCTGTGAGGATTTCTACCAGTTCGCCAACGGCAACTGGTTGAAGAACAACCCGATCCCGGATGAGTACAGCATCTGGAGCATCTCGAACGAGGTGCGGGAGCGCAACTTCGAGCTGCTCAAGGAGATTCTGGAGGAGGCCGCGGCCGACGAGAATGCCCTGAAGGGGAGCAACCGGCAAAAGATCGGGGATTTCTACGCCACCGCCATGGATCTGGAAATGATCGAGAAGAGGGGTGCCGGGCCGCTCGCTGGCGACCTGGAGCGCATCGCCAAGGCGGAGAGCCTCGACGACATCAGGGCCATCATCCGCGACTTCCACGCCGAGGGTATTTCGGTTCTGTTTGAAGGGGCGGTCTTTCAGGATCTCAAGAACAGCGAGATGTACATCATGTACGCGGTGCAGGGAGGCCTGGGGCTTCCCGACCGGGATTACTACACCAGGACCGATGAGGAGTCGGTGGAGCTGAAAAAGAAATACGTCGCCCACGTTTCGAAGATGCTGCAGCTGCTGGGAGACTCGGCAGAAGAGGCCGACCAGGCCGCTGAGGCGATCCTGGCGCTCGAGACCCGCCTGGCCGAGGCCTCACTGACCAACGTCGAGCTCCGTAACCCCGAGAACTACTACAACATCGAGACCATCGAGGCGGCGGATGCCGCCACGCCCAACTTCTCCTGGGCCCGGTACTTACAGGCCCTGGGGCTGGAGGAGCTCGAGACCTTCTCTTTTGCGCACCCCAAGTTCTTTGCCGAGATGAACACGGCGCTGGAAGACCTGCCGCTGGCCACCTGGAAGAACTACCTGCGGTGGAATCTGGCCAGCGGTTTTGCACCCTATCTGAGCAGCGAGTTTGTCGAAGAGGACTTCGCCTTCAACCAGGCCACGCTCCAGGGCACCGAGGAGATGAAGCCGCGTTGGAAGCGGGTGCTCAACGTCATCAACGGCAACATGGGGGAGGCGCTGGGGCAGCTCTATGTGGAGAAGGCTTTCCCGCCGCAGGCGAAGGCCAGTGCCCTGGAGATGATCGGCAACCTGCAGGCGGCCGTCAAGGAGCGGATCGAAAAGCTCGACTGGATGGGTGACGAGACCAGGGCCAAGGCGCTCGAGAAGCTGGCGGCGTTCAACGCCAAGATCGGCTACCCGGACGAGTGGCGCGACTACACCGCGCTCGAAATCGGCCGTGCCGGCTATGCCGACAACGTGCGTGCCGCCGTCACCTTCGAGACGCGCCGCAATCTCGACAAGATCGGAGAGCCCATCGACCGCAATGAGTGGGCGATGGCGCCGCAAGCGGTCAACGCCTACTACATGCCGGTGATGAACGAGATCGTCTTCCCGGCCGGCATCCTGCAGCCACCCTATTTCGACTTCGAGATAGACAGCGCCGTCAACTACGGCGGCATGGGAGCGGTCATCGGTCACGAGTTCATGCACGGTTTCGACGACCAGGGAAGTCGTTTCGACGCCGATGGCAACATGATCAACTGGTGGACCGAGCAGGATACAGAGAACTTCCAGCAGGCCACCGAGATTCTGGTGGATCAGTACAACGGCTTTGTCGCCATAGACGACCTGCACGTCAACGGTGAGCTAACCCTGGGTGAGAACATCGGTGATTTCAGCGGCCTCACCATGTCCTTCTACGGGCTCCAGAAGGCACTGGCCGAGGATCCTGTCGACAAGATCGACGACTTCACCCCGGAGCAGCGGTTCTTTCTGGCCTGGGCCCAGGCGTGGCGGCGCAACTACCGGCCCGAGGCGCTCAAGCTCCAGGTGAATACCGATCCCCACTCTCCGGGCAAGTTCCGGGTCCTCGGACCGCTCTCCAACATGCCGGAGTTCTACGAGGCCTTTGGCTGCGATGAGGGCGACGCCATGTTCCGACCGACGGAGGAACGGGTGGTCATCTGGTGATCGACATCTTTGCTAGCCCGGGCGGATGCCGTGAATGGCCAACTGGCTCCCCAACGCCGCCAGACTGCCAAGGGCGATAGCGAGCACGACCAGCGTTGCCAGCTCGCGTCGACTGTCGTCGGGGTCGAGACCTCGATCGAGTAAGA
>JBAUDS010000029.1:0-1597 GCA_049678185.1 Thermoanaerobaculia bacterium | reverse complement strand
AACGACTACGGGAACTTGCTGGTCAAGATGGAAGATCACGAGAAAGCCCGCTCGATCTTTGCGCGGGCGATCGAGATACGCGAAGAGAAGCTCGGACCCGACCATCCCGACCTGGCCGAGACTCTGGAGGCCTACGCCGATCTACTCCGTACCATCGGCCACACGTCCGAAGCCGAGGAGCTCGCCTCTCGAGCCCTCGCGATCCGCCAGGACCTAGCCAGTGACAAGAACTCAGACTGAAGGCGCCGCCTTCCAAGCTGTCAGCAGCACGGCCGATCCGGCGTTTGCCACGGACATGGACGGTCGGATCGTCGCCTGGAACTCGGCAGCGGAACGCCTTTTTGGCTATCGACAGGTCGAGATCTTGGGGAAGACCTGCTACGGGGTACTCCGTGGTCGAGATGTGTTCGGCAATCCCTACTGCTCCGCCAACTGCCCTCTACGCGAGATGGCCGTCCTCCACCAGGCGGTCTCCCACTTCGAGCTGACATACGAAGACGCTGTCGGCGAGACGGTGACGACCGGTATCTCCCTGGTCGTCGTCCCCGGCGAGTCGCCCGACGAAATGGCTCTTGTCCATCTACTCGGCCCAGTCGCGGAAGGGATCGAGACAGACAGGCAGGAGCCGCCACCCCGTCTCACACGGCGCCAACTCGAGGTGCTCCGGCTGTTGGCGGATGGCAAGGGTACCGAGGAGATCGCCGTCGACCTCTGCATCAGCGCCGTGACGGTCCGCAACCATATCCAGAAAATCCTCCGCCGACTCAATGTCCACAGCCGGCTGGAAGCCGTGGCCGTGGCCCGCCGGCACCGACTCCTCTGACAGCCGTTCGAGCCGGCCTGGCTGATGCATCCGCATCATGAAAATGATCGATAAGGATGATTGAGCTCGGCCTGACTCGCAGATAGTGTGGGAAGGGCTCACACAGAGCCGCCGCCAGCCTCGACAAGGGCACTGCCGGCAATGCAGGTAGATTGTCTCACCTGCCTGTCAACACAACTCCTTACCGTAAGGGGGAAGGAAAGATGAGAAAGCTCGCTCTCTGTCAAATTCCGGTGTTCCTATTGCTGTCGAGTACGTTGACCTTCGCTCAACCTGCTTCCTCGGGTAATGCGGACATCACCCTATCCGGGATCGAGTTCGTGAAGATCTCCGGCTACTATCCCGGCCTCCCCTATCATGATGACCCCGCTAATGAAGGGCAAGATGGTTGCACCTGGTACGAAGACGGCACCGCGATCCTCACCCTCTGGGACCACGGTGGCGAAGCCAATCACTACGGCCACTGCCTCTGGGTTCTATATGGGACCGAACTGACTCAGGGGTTCTGGCGCTTGGGATTGAACGCCATCAACTGGGGCGCGGGAATCAAGGATCTCCGATGGTACCCATATTTCGAGGTCTTGGTAGAGATCCGGGGGGCCGCCCCCCCGAAGAGTGCAGTCGTGCTGGTGCCAGCGAGCGATGAATACGTCCGCAGCGGTTCACAATGGTTTTACATACCGGAAGACGGCTTCTACGGGATCAAATACACCTGGCTCAACGACACGTCGGAATGTGCCGATCCTCCGGCCTGCACTACGGGCTGGGATGTAA
>JBAUDS010000028.1:0-3795 GCA_049678185.1 Thermoanaerobaculia bacterium | reverse complement strand
CCTGAACCCGGACCGTGATCTCCCGGTCGTCCTTCCAGCCGGCGTGTCCCTGGATCGCCGCGGTGATATCGGGTCCGCTCACCCGGCCCCCGGCGATCTCGACACGCCCGGGGGCGACGCCCACCTTGAGACCCACGGCACCGAGAAAGGGGCGGGCCTTCGGCAGTGTGACTTCGACTTGCTGGGCGGCGACCCGCCCCTGGATGTGGAGACCCGGTCCCCCCGACATGAACCCCTGGACCGCCCGCGCGGTCAAGGCCAGCGGAATCCTCTCGTGGTCGAGCTCGAAGACGCCGTCCTCCACCGCCAGGTGGTCGATGGTGATTTGGAGCGGTTCCCGGCGCGGCTCGGATCGGGGTTGCTTCTGGAAGCTCGGCCAGTTGCGGTCACCCTCCTCGAAGAAGTCGAGGCGGACCACAGGCGCATCCACTTTCACCTGCCGCAGCGCCACCGCCGGTTGGCGCCAGCCAAAGAGCTCGGCCTCGACGAAGACTCGTTCTATCTCCAGGATTGGGGGATCCTCCGGATCCGGCCCGCCGATCCGAACTCCACCCACTTCGACCCAGAGCGGCAGCAGCCGGAACTCGAGGGTCTCGATCACCACCTCCCGGTCGAGAAAGCGGGCGGCCTCGATAACCAGACGCTCCCTGATGAGCTCGGAGAGGAATTCGCTGCGCAGGAAGATGCCGGCGCACAGCACCAGGATCGCCACCAGGGCGATACCCCACATCGCCGGGCGGAGCAGCCAGCGGCGAAACCTGCCGGGTCGCCGGCTAGCCTGCACTTCTCACCGCCGTTCGTAGCGAAGCGGCGTAGCTGCCTGTAGATGTAAGGCTTGCGAGGGAGGGCCTGCGAAGGCGTACTCGAAGTACGTTGAGTAGGCCCGAGGGCACCGAACGGCGCCCGTGATGGCGCCGTTTGGTCGCGTAACGCCGCAGATGCAGGCAGATACGCCGCTGCAGTAGAAGGGCGGTGAGAAGTGCAGGCTGACCATCTTGGCTTCTACTCTCCCCAATGGAGTTTGTGGCGCAGGCTGTCGTAGAAGGTTCGCCCACTGGTCTTGACCAGATGGACCGTGTCCTCCGAGCGCGTGACGCAGACGGTGTCGCCCACGTCGAGCGCCGTCCCTTCCTGGCCATCCAAGGTGAGCCACACCTCTTCTCGGGGTGTCTCCAGCGTCACTTCGACCGAGCTCGAATCGGGCACCACGATGGGTCGCTGGGAGAGGGTGTGAGGACAGATCGGTGTTACCACCACCACCGGTAGCTGCGGGAAGACGATCGGCCCACCCGCCGACAGGTTGTAGGCGGTCGAGCCGGTTGGCGTCGAGATGATCAGACCGTCGGCGCGGTAGGTCGACACCAACCGACCATCCGCCTTCAGCGTCAGCTCGACGATCCGGGCGAGCGCACTCTTGGTCACCACCGCGTCGTTGAGCACCCGGTACTCGGCTTTGTCGCCGCGGGCCCGACAAAGCTCCACATCCAGGAGCACCCGCTCCTCGATCTCGTAGTGACCCGACAGAGCGTCGACCAGCGACGGATAGAGCTCGGCCCGCCCGATCTCGGTCAGAAAGCCGAGATTGCCCAGGTTGACGCCGAGGATGGGGACCTTCCCTCCCAGCTCGCGAGCCACCGAGAGCATCGTGCCGTCACCCCCCAATACCACCACCAGGTCGTATGTCTCGCTGGGGTCGTAGATGTGGGTCGCACTCCGGCCGCCGGGTTGGGGGATGGATTTCTCCAGCGCCACCTCGACGCCGCGGCGGTTCAGCCAGTCGGCGAGCTCGGCGGCTGCACGCAAGGCTTCGCCGCTGACCCGCTTGGGCACCACCGCCACTCGACGAAAACGGTTCTCACTCATTTCGATTGCCGAAAAAGGGCAAAGGTCTCACGATTCCCGGACACTCCGCGCACTTCAGAGTCAACTATACCCACCACACCCAGTCCTGAGGAAGCCAGATCGGCCGTGCGCTGCTCGACGACTCGACGTCTCACCACCTCGTCCCGGACGACACCACCCTTGCCCACCTGGTCACGACCGGCCTCGAACTGGGGCTTGATCAGCGTCAAGAGCCACCCGTCCAGAGCCAGAAAGGGCAGGACCGCCGGCACCACCTTGAGCAATGAGATAAAGGAGAGATCGAGGGTAATGAGGTTGCAGGCCTCGGGGATCGCGTCCGGCGGCATATAGCGGGCGTTGACCCGCTCCATGACCACTACCCGGGGATCGTTGCGGAGCCCATAGTCGAGCTGACCGTAGCCCACGTCCACCGCATAGACCCGACTCGCCCCACGTTGCAGCAAACAGTCGGTAAAGCCGCCGGTGGAGGCCCCCACATCCAGACAGACGAAGCCCTGCGGGTTGAGCTCGAAATGGTCCAGAGCGTGGGCCAGCTTGCGGCCGGCGCGCGAGACAAAGGGTTCCTTGGGCCCGATCACTTTCACGTCGGCGTCGTCGGGGATCGAAGTTCCGGGCTTGTCCACCCGCTTGCCCTCCACTTCGACCTGGCCCGCCATGACGGCGCGCCGGGCCTTCTCGCGGCTCGGGAAGTGCTGCCGACGCACCAGCAGGACGTCCAGGCGCTCCACCGGTTCAGTTCTCCTCGGCGGACTTCGCCTCTTGGGAAGGGAAAGAGAGTGGTTTTGTTGGCAAGCTAGAGCTATCGCCCGATGACCGAGGCGGGGAGGGCTTCGTCGATCAGCATGATCGGGATATCGGAGACAATCGGGTAGACCAATTGGGAGTCGGGTGAGTACAGACCGTCCTCGACCACTGGTGTCTCGTCGCGAAAATGCTCCCGGTACTTCTCCACCAGGTCCTTCCTCACCTCTTCAGGCAGAGGCACAACCTCCAGCTCCCCTTTTGTCTTGGGGCAGACCAGAATCTCGAGCAATTCGGGGTCTATCGCCATTTTTGGGCACCTTCTCCAGCTGGAGAATAACACAGCGTTCCATGTTACGCTGCCTGCCATGAAAGAGCTCGGGTGCCGTTTTTGCGGCCATCCGCTACGACAGAGTTTTGTCGATCTGGGGATGTCACCCCTGGCCAATTCCTATGTCGAGCCCGAGGCTCTACAGCGGAGGGAGCCCTTTTTTCCCCTCCACGTATGGGTCTGCGAGCACTGTCTGCTGGTGCAGCTACCGGAGATCGAGAGTCCCGAGGCGATCTTCAGCGACTACGCCTACTTTTCTTCCTACTCCACCTCCTGGTTGCGACACGCCGAGAGCTATGTGGCGGCGATGGTGGAGCGCTTTGGCTTCGACCAGGAGAGCCAGGTCGTCGAGATTGCCAGCAACGACGGCTATCTCCTCCACTATTTCCAGCAACGCGGCATCCCGGTGCTGGGGATCGAGCCGGCCGGCAACGTAGCGCAGGCGGCCCAGGAACGTGGCATCCGGACGCTGGTCAAGTTCTTCAACACCAAGACGGCCAAGGAGCTGGTGGCCGAGGGGCTACAGGCTGATCTCCTCCTCGGTAACAACGTGCTGGCGCATGTCCCGGGTCTCAACGACTTTGTCGAGGGACTCAAGATCGCGCTCAAGCCCGGTGGTGTCGTCACCATGGAGTTTCCGCACCTGATGCGTTTGATGGTAGAGAACCAGTTCGACACCATCTACCACGAGCATTTCTCCTATTTTTCTTTTCGCACCGTGCTCGATGTCTTCACCGTTCGCGGCCTGACCCTTTTCGACGTCGAAGAGCTTTCTACCCACGGCGGCTCCATCCGTATCTACGCCCGCCATACGGAGGACGAGTCCAAGCCGGTGGAACCGCGTGTCACCGAGCTTCTGG
>JBAUDS010000027.1:0-1913 GCA_049678185.1 Thermoanaerobaculia bacterium | reverse complement strand
CAGTAACTCAGACCCGTACGCCACGGAGCCCACCGGGCCGGAGGACTGGGTGACTGACCTCGGCGCTCACGTAATGATCCTGGTTCCCGACAAGAGCCTGCTCGAGGGGATGTCCACCGATCACCTCAACGGCGGGCCGTGGGTCATGTGGCCGGAGACCCCCTATGCCCACATCATGATCCCGCTCGAAAGTAGAGGTCCGTAGTCTCACGCTGTTTGCCGCAGTAGCGCCCGGTTGTCTCGCCCAGCCATACTGTCTGCGGCGGCACGCCGGGCGCTTGTGCATCGGGGTGTGGTGAGAATATGTGGTATGACTGTCGCGGATCGAGCCGGACCGGGGCGGACTCACGCAGCATAGCGGGCAGGGAAGGGGCTTCCGCAGAATTGAGCGAGAGGCTCTCCTCTATCCCTACCCAAGAAACTTGGCTTGGGAGGGTTTGATGACGCACCCACTTCCGCGCAGAGACTTCTTGACCCTCTGCCTGTCCGGCGCTGCAGCCATCTCTGTTCTCCCGCTCGACGCCGCCGGTGCACAGTCCGCCCCGCTGGAGAGGAAGGGGCCGGCAAAGAAAGTGTTCGTAGTCGGAGCCGGACTGGCCGGACTTGCGGCGGCCTATGAACTGACGGACGCGGGCCACGACGTGACGGTGTTCGAGACTTTACTGCGGCCCGGCGGGCGTGTCCGGACCCTGCGGGAAGCCTTTTCGGATGGGCTCTATGCCGAAGCCGGCGCCCGGATTTTCTCAGACAGCTGCCCGCGTCTCCTCCACTACGCCAAACTTCTTGGTGTTCCCTATGCTCCCATTCCGTCCGAGGCCTTCGCCTCGCTCTACCACTTGGGCGGGCAGCGCCTGACAGCAGCCGCCGGCGAGCCGGTTGACTGGCCCTACGATCTGAGTGCGGAGGAGCGCCAACTCGGGCCCTTCGGCATCCTGATGAAACACGTCTCCCCGGCGCTCAAAGAGATCGGCGACCCCAGCCTTCCGGATTGGCGGCTCGATCCGGTGAAGCGCTACGACCAGAGCACGTTCAACGAATTCCTGCGCCAGCAGGGAGCTTCGAGCCAGGCCCTGGAGCTGCTGGGCCGGACATTCTGGTTCGGCGAGGGAGCGGACACCACCTCGGCCCTGCAATACCTTGTGGCCGACCTGGCGCTCTTCTTTCAGGGGCAGGGATTCTACGCGTTTCGCGGCGGGAATGACCTTCTGCCCCGGGCCCTGGCCGCCCGACTCCAAGACAAGATCCATTACGGCGCCACGGTAGTAAAGATCAACCACGGTCCGAAAGGTGTCGAGGCGGTGTTCCGGCAGAGCGACGCCTACCAGACCGTTGCGGCGGAGCATTTAATTTGTGCGGTGCCTTTCTCCCATCTCCGACACATGGAAGTCAGCCCTCCTTTCGCCCCGGAGGAAGACGCCGTGATTCAGGGGCTGGACTACGCCAGCGTCGCCCGGATCTATTTGCAGGTTTCAAGCCGATTCTGGGAGAAGGAGAAGGTCAGCGGCAGCGCCTATACCGACCTGCCCATTATGGAGGTGGTGGAGGAGCCGTTCCCCCGCCCCGAGTCCCACACTCCCCGTTCAATCCTTGAGGCCTTTGTGCAGGGGCCCGAGGCCCGCCGCGTGGGGGGGATGAAGGAGAGCGAACGAATCGAGTTTGCTCTCGAGCACATGGAGAAGGTTCACCCCGGACTCCGCCGGTACGTAGAAGGGGGCACTTCGAAGTTCTGGGGGCACGGGGCCTATTCGCAGTTCGCCCCCGGTCAGATGACCTCCTGGCTCCCGCTGGCGGCACGCCCGGAAGGCCCACTGCACTTCGCCGGAGAACACACCTCGCGGCTGGCCGGCACCATGGAAGGCGCGCTCGAATCCGGTCAGCGCGCGGCACAAGAGGTAAACGAAGCTCCCTGAAAG
>JBAUDS010000026.1:0-17342 GCA_049678185.1 Thermoanaerobaculia bacterium | reverse complement strand
GGCATTCAAGAGGTCGTCGGTTCGATCCCGTCCGGCTCCACCATTTCGAACACCTGACTGACAGAAATAGGTGAACCGTCCCAGGTTCTCGGGTCAGTCCGACTCGCCGGCGAGGCAGACCTTGTTGCGTCCGGTCTCCTTGGCGCGATAGAGGGCTTCGTCGGCGGCTTTGACCAGAGCCCTGAGCTCGGTACCGTGCTCGGGGGCGGTGGCGATACCGATGCTGATTTTGACCTCGATGGTCACCTCGTCGAGGGTGAAGGGGTAGGTACCGATGGTGGTGCGGATGCGCTCGGCGGCCAGCTGGGCCCCCGCGGCAGCGGTCTCGGTCAGATAGCTGATGAATTCCTCGCCACCGTATCGTCCCGAGACGTCCGTCTCTCGGATCGTCTCCCGGATAAGGCGCCCCACTTCGGCCAGCACGTGGCTCCCCATCAGATGGCCGTGACCGTCGTTGACCGATTTGAAGAAATCGAGGTCCATCATCAGCACGGAGATCGGCAGACCGTAGCGCAGGCACCGCTCGAGCTCCATCTGGAAGGCCAGATAGAGCGACTCCTTGGTCAAGAGACCGGTGAGTTGGTCGTAGGTGATGCGGTTGCGAATCTCGGCGTGAAAGGTCGCTTCGATTTGGTCCAGCACCACGTACTTGAGCACACTGTCGCCGATCTGGATCTTGTCGCCGGTCTGCAGAACGACGCGGTCTACCGGTTTGGAGTTGACAAAGGTCCGGTTGGTGCTTTCGAGGTCGGTGAGGACATAGGTCGGACCGGGGCCCTGGACATCCACGGTGCGGTCGAGGCGGGCGTGCTCGCGGGAGGCCTGATCGTCGGGGAGTCGGATGTCGACCTCCGGACTGCGACCGATGACCAGCCCACTTCCGCGCAAGCGAAAGTCGCGACCGATCTCGGCGCCTTTGAGGACGATGAGACAGGACTGACTGTCGCTCGGCTCTCCGCTGACAACCTTCGGCCGCTGGAAGGCGATGGTCCGATCCAAATCCTTGCGTGACATCAGCCCGATTTTCTACTTACTTCGATGCGCTTGCAACAGAGCCGCGGCAGCCGATCGTTGTCGGGCTCGCCACGCGCATGATCTCCGAGTCGACTCTACGGCCGCTATAGAGCGGTCCACAGCGGGGAACGAAGACGGCGTTACGGTCTCTCCGCCGGCTCTTGTCCTTTCAGATGGGTGCCGAGGAACTCGACGTATTTGTCGGATGCGGTGATGCGGTTGGCCTTGCTTTTGAACCCGTGCCCTTCATCGGGAAAGATTACGTACTCCACCGGCACGTCATTCTTGCGCACTGCTTCGACGATCTCGTCGCTCTCCACCTGCAGCACTCGGGGGTCGTTGGCTCCCTGCACGACCAACAGAGGTTTCGTGATGTTGGAGGCGTGGAAGATCGGGGAGATCCGGTGCAGGCGCTCCTCCTCGCTCGCCGGGTCTCCGAGTTCATCGTAGAGCGAATCTTTGAAGCTTTCCCACGAGGGAGGGATGTCACTCAGAGTCCGCAACCAGTTGGTGATGCCGAATATGTCGATACCGGCATCGAAGGCGTCGGGCTCGAAAGTCAGGGCAGCTGCCACCATGTAGCCGCCATAGCTTCCTCCGATGATGCCCACCTTGGAGCCATCTATCCAATCCAGACCCTCCAAGTACCTCCGCGCCCAAACGCAGTCCTTGAGATCGACGTCACCGTGCTTCTTGTCGTCCATGTGGTAGAAGTTCTTTCCGTACCCTGAGGAGCCGCGATTGTTGACGGCAACGACAGCGTAGCCGTTATTCACCAGGTGCTGGATGATGGCGTTATACCGTTTTCGGCTCTGCTCTCCCGGACCGCCATGAACCCAAACGAGAGCGGGCACCGGGTTGTCGGCCGAAGCCGAGTGGGGGCGATACAGCACTGCGGGTATCTCCAGGCCGTCAAAGCTCTCGTATCGAACCAATTCCCCATCGACGAGATGCTCACGGGCGATCTTCGGATTGAGGCTCTCCGTGAGCTTACGATGCTCGCCCGAGGTCAGGTCGAGCACGTGGAGGTTGCTCGGAGAGACGTCGCTATTGACGTAGAAGGCCATCTTCGATTCGCTTCTGGCAAACTCGACCTCAGTGACATCACCCTCCAGGAGGTCTGGCAGGGCTAGCTCCTGACCAGCGGCGGTATCCAGCACCGTCACGATAGTACGTGCGTCTTCATTGACGGCGGATACACGGTAGCGTCCGCTTTCGGAGAAGAAGACGCACCAGACGTCCCAATCGGCTTCAATCACCGGCGCATGCTCGCCGCTCTCCACGTCAAAGGACCAAGCCTGCGTGAACTCGCCGTGACCGTCGGTGAGGTAGTAGAGCTTCTTGCTGTCGGGAGAGAAGGCCGAGACGCTATGGTTGACATTGCCATCGTGCGGTGTGATGTGCCGCGGTGGCACCCCGGGAGACGAAGTTTCGATCAAATAGATATCGCTATCGGCGCTGGTTCGGGGTTTTTCGAGGGCGACCCAACTTCCGTCACGGCTTACCTCCGCCGGCCACCATCCCTCGCGGTTCTCGTAGACGAGCTCCCTTTGGTATCCGTTGCTCGCATATTGATAGAGGTCGAAGAACTTCGGGTCTCGCTCGTTGGTGAGAACCCAAAAGTGGTCGTAGTCCCGACTCCACCCCAGAAAGCGAGCCTCTAGGTTCTCTCCTGGAGTCAAGTCCTTGACGGTGCCATCGTTCTCCTGAAGGTAGAGGTGGTTCAGCTCGTTGCCGCCCTGGTCCGCGGTGTAGATGAAGCGGTCGTCCTCGGGGAACCAACTCACTGCCATGATGGCATCCGTTGTGGACAGGGTGAGCTGCTCCGGCTGGCCGCCGGCAACCGGTTGGCTATAGGAATTGAAAGTCCCGCTGGCATCGCTTGACATGAGGATGCGGTTCTCGTCGTGCGAGAAGGAGGCACCCGAGATCGTCGTGGTCTCGAAAAACGTCTTGGCGTCATAGACCGGGGTGCCCGGCGGCTCTAGTTCTGCCGGCGCACACCCAGCGATCACGGCCGCCGACACCACGGTCAACAACGACAGAAGTGGGTATCGTTTGCTGCTCAACATGATTCGCTTCTCCCAATCAAAAAAAGGGACTACCCGCCGGGGTGGGCGGCGGCAACTTGCGGCCCGGTGTCCAGGGCGCTCCCGCGGCTTCGAGATCGGCCTCGAAACGGGGCAGCTCGGTCTCCAGCAGCGTGGAGAGCTCGGCGCTCACCGCCGCAAACTTGGTCTGTGCAACTGCCAGGCTCTGTCGCTGGGTGGCGGTGGGCAGCAGGCGGTTGTCCCACTGGCTGCCGGCCACTTGCGAGATTCGCTGCAGGACCGAAGGCACCGAGGGCTCGTCCCACCGACCCCGGATGCGGTCGCCCATCAGCCGGACCCGTAGGTCCGCCACCGAGGCCTCGATCTCCTCCATTCGCGTGAACAGCGCCGAATCGGCCCGCGGGGTGTCGACGAGCGCCGGCCGCAGATGCCGCAGCCGATCTTCCAGCCGCTGCAATTCCTCGGCTGCTCCCTGGGCCTTTCTCATGAGCTCGCCGGTGGCTTCCTGGAAGGCGGTCGCCTGGCGGTATTCGCTGTCGGTCAGCTCGGCTCCCGGCACCGGTTTGACCTGGAACTCTTGCGGCTTGCTCAGCGGCTCGACGCCGCCGGCGGACAGCAGCGCCATCTCCACCCGATAGGTTCCCGGTGGGGCGAATGGACCCTGGGGCGAGCTGGCCCAGGGCGGCCGGAACTCCGGTACCTCCAGATCCACCGGATCGGGTGGCGGCAGTCGCAGATCCCAGGCCACCCGGTGGATGCCGGCCTCGGCCGACCCCACGACCCGACGCACCGGGTGTCCCTCGGCGTTACGTACCGTCAACAGCACCTGCGGTCCCTTCTCCAGGGCTTCATCGTGGAGACGCTCCCAACCCGGGAAGGGCACGTCTTCTCCCTTCTCCCGCAGCTCCTTCTCGCCCTCCCGCCGCGTCTCCTTGGCGGTCTTGGGTTCTTCCCTCAGGTGGTAGGTGAAGAGAGCGCCGTAGGGTGGGTTCGGGGCGGTGAAGGCGCTGCTACCGAGCGACGGCTGCCCCTCTGCCTGCCCGGGCACCAGCGGCACGTACCACCAGGCGTCGCGCACGGGAAATAGCGCCGCGTCTTCACCGAGCGCCCCGGCCGCGATCTCGCGCAGAGCCGAGTAGTCGTCCAGAACATAAAAACCGCGGCCAAAGGTGGCACCCACCAGATCGTTGTCCCGACGCTGAATCTCGATGTCGCGAAAGGAGATGGTGGGAGCACCGCTGGCGAGCTCGACCCAGTGGGCGCCGCCATCAGGGGTGAAGGAGACACCAGACTCGGTGCCGGCAAAAAGCAGCTCCTCGTCGACGTGATCCTGCTCCACCGCCCAGACGATCCCGGTGGCCGGCAGGTCGCCGGCGATCGAGCGCCAGGCGCGTCCCCGGTCGGTGCTCTCGAACACGTAGGGACGGTAGTCGCCGGTCTTGTGGGCGTCGAGCACCGCAAAGACGGTGTCGGGATCGTGGAGCGAGGCCTGGATGTCGTTGACAAACGAGTACTCCGGTACGCCGGGTGTCGCCCCCGCCAGCCGCCAGTTGGCGCCGCCGTCTTCGCTGACCTGGATCAGTCCGTCGTCGGTGCCGACATAGAGCAATCCTTCGACCAGCGGTGACTCGGAGACCCTGGTCAGCGTGCCGTACCAGGACATGGCGGTATTGCCGTAGAGCGCGTCTATGCTCCGCACCCGGCCGCTCATCTCGAGCTCATAGCGGTTGCGATCCCGGGTCAGGTCACCGCTCACGGCCGTCCAGGAGTCGCCCCGGTCGTCGCTCCGCCACAGCCGCTGGGAGCCGAAATAGAGCCGGGTGGAGGAGTGCGGGCTGACCAGCACCGGTGAGTCCCAGTTCCAGCGCTCGGGCGGGTCACCCGGGGCGGGTAGGGGCTGGATGTCGATCAGCTCGTGCGTCCGCCGATCGTAGCGCTGCAGCCGGCCGTTCTGCCACTCCATGTAGGCGATGTGGGGCTCCTCGGGGTCGAAGGCACAGGCGTAGCCGTCGGCACCCAGTGGCACGTACCAGTCCCGACTGCGCACTCCCTCCGTGTTGTTGGTGCGCGATGGGCCGAGAAGGGTCCCCAGGTCCTGGGCGCCGCCGAGGATGTTGTAGAAGGGCTCGCTGGTGTCGAGCGCCAGCTTGTAGAACTGGGAGACCGGCAGGTTGGGGGACTGGCGCCACGTCGTGCCTTCGTCGAAGCTCTCGTAGAGGCTGGCGTCGGTACCGACGATGAGATGGTCCGGGTCCTCCGGATCGATCACCAGGGCATGGTTGTCGCTGTGCTTCTCGCGGCCGCTGCCGAGAATGTCGAAGGTTTTGCCGCCGTCGCGGGTGACGTGGAGAAAAACATCCATCTGGTAGACGGTGTCGACGTCGTGGGGTGAGGCGACGATCTCCTGGTAGTAGTGCGGGCCGGTGCCGTTCGAGATGTACTCGTTGCGCCGCTCCCAGCTCTCACCCCGGTCGAGTGAGCGGTAGAAGCCGCGCTCGTCCTCCGCCGCTTCGATGGTGGCGTAGACCACGTCCGGATCGGCGGGGGACAGCGCCAGCCCGATCTTGCCCATGTCCCCCTTGGGCAGACCGGTCTCGATCTCTCGCCAGCTCTCGCCGCCGTCGGTCGACTTGTAGATCCCGGTGCCGGGGCCGCCGGCCAGCAGCGCCCAGACCTGCCGCCGGCGCTGGTAGGCGGCGGCGTAGAGCACATCCGGGTTCCGCGGATCCATCTCGACGTCGGTGACCCCGGTGTCCTCGTCGATGCTCAACACCTGGACCCAGGTCTCGCCACCATCGGTGGTCTTGAAGAGCCCCCGCTCGCCGCCGGACGACCAGAGCGGTCCCTCGGCCGCGACATAGACCACGTTGCCGTCCCGCGGGTCGACCACGATCTTGCCGATGTGCTCGGAGGTCTCGAGACCCATCCGCTCCCAGGTCCCGCCGCCGTCGAGGCTCTTGTAGACGCCGTCCCCCCAGCCGACATGCCGGCCGCTGACGTTCTCGCCGGTGCCGACCCAGACGACGTCGTTATTCGAGGGGTCGAGCGTCACCGAACCGACCGAATAGGAGGGCTGGTCGTCGAAGATCGGCCTCCACGTGATGCCGGCGTTTTCGGTCTTCCAGACACCGCCGGAGCCCACCGCCAAATACCAGGTGCTGCTGTCCCCGGGGCTGACCGCGATGTCGGCGATCCGCCCGCCCATAAGAGCGGGGCCGATACCCCGCAGCTCGAGACCGCTGACGGCTTCGGCCGTGATCGTGGCACCGGTCTCGGTGGCCGTGTGAGCCGGGCCGGTGACGGCCAGAGCGAGTAGAACAAAGGTCAAGGAAGTAGCGGATGCGACCGGACGCACAATCTCCCCCTTTCACGCGATCATCTGATTCGAGACCAGAGCCTAGCGCGAAACGAAGTGGCAAAAGAAAAACCGCCTCCCCCCGATGGAGAGGCGGCCTCCGCTCTGCAGTCGATGCCGAGAATCAGCGCCGGTGGGCTTCGAGCAGGATGGTGATGTCGACCTTGTCGCCGACCACCATGGTGCCGGCCCAGTCGCCGACCCCGACCTCGAAGTCGTTGCGATCGATCGAGGTGGAGGCCTCGAAGCTGGCGACCTCCTTGGAGCCACCCAGCATCTGCTGCATCTGCTCGGGGATCTGCTTGGTGCCCAGATGGGTGATGGTGAGGTCGACCTTCTGCTTGTGGCCCTTGATGTTCAGGGTGCCGTGGGCGATCAGCTTGTTGTCGCCCACCTTTTCGACCTTGCTGCTCTTGAAGGTCATGGTGGGGTGAGTCTCCACCTCGAACCAGTCTCCCGACCGCAAGTGGTTGTCCCGTTTCTCGTTACCCGTGTTGACACTGGCGATGTCGATGGTGGCCGTGACCGTGCTCTTCTCGGGGTGCTCCGGGTCGTATTGCAGGTCGATGTCCCACTTGCCAAAGCTCCCGTTGACCGGGGTGAAGAAGTGTTTGACGCTGAAATTGACTTCGGTGTGTGGGGCGTCGGCGGTCCAGGTTGCCGCCGGTGTGGCCGCGGGCAGCGCGAGCGCCACAACGCCTGCCAACAGAAGGCTTATGGACAGAATCTTGATGGTTTTCATTGGTGACTCCTTTGCCATCTGGTTGTCCTCGAGTCGAGACGACCCGAATCTCCTCACTTGACCGCTGCCTACGGAGCGGGGGTCCGATGCGGATTTGTTTTCAGCGATTCTAGTCCACCAGCATCGACATCGGCCAAGCGAGTCCCATAAGCTCGAAGGTGAGGAAATCTGGAGGGTTAGAGGGATGTTCACCAGCGAGGAGTGTCTGGCCTGTCGCCGGGACTTTCCGGCGCTCGAGCGCCGCCAAGGAGACCTGCCGGTCGCCTATCTGGACGGGCCGGCGGGTACCCAGGTGCCGCAGGCGGTCATCGACGCCATCACCTGGTACTACCGGACCTGCAACGTCAACGCCCGGGGCAGGTACGCGGCCTCGCAGGAGACCGATGAGGTCCTCCAGCAGTCACGGGAGGCGGTGGCCGCACTGCTGGGGGCGCCGAGCTGGCGGGAGATCTCGTTTGGTCTGAGCATGACCAGCCTGACCTTCTTGCTCGCCCGGGCTCTGGCCCGCCAGATGGAGCCCGGCGACGAGATCGTCATCACCGAGCTCGACCACGAGGCCAATCGCGGCCCCTGGCTCGACCTGCGGGAGCAGGGGATCGTGGTGCAGGAGGTACGACTCGAGACCACCGGCAGGCTCGATCTCGAGGATCTGAGACGCAAGGTCTCCGCCAGGACGAAGCTCGTGGCCATGGGGCTGGCGTCGAATGCCCTCGGCACGGTGAACGATGTCGAGCTCGCCCGGGATCTCAGTCGCGACGTGGGTGCTTACCTGCTGCTCGATGCCGTCCACTATGCACCCCACTTCCCACTGGACGTCACCGCCCTCGATGTGGACTTCCTGCTGTGCTCGGCCTACAAGTTCTACGGCCCCCATGTGGGTATCCTCTACACCCGGCCAGGTCTGCTCGATCGCCTGGCCACCGACCACCTGGGCACCCAGCCGACCTCGGCCCCCCACCGCATCGAGACCGGCACCCTCAACCATGCGGCGATCGTGGGGGTCCGAGCCGCCATCGAGTACATCGCCTCCTGGGGAGAGGGTCCGGATCCGAGATCGAAGCTGGTGTCGGCGGTGGGGGCGATCGCCGCCTGGGAGCACGAGGTCGCTCGTCACTACTACGAGAACGTATGCCAGCTCCCTGGGGTCACCGTCTGGGGACCGGACTTCACCGACCGCCTGCGGGCGCCCACCGTGTCGATCACCATCGACGGTGTCGACCCGGCCGCGGCGGCAAAAGCACTGGACACGAGGGCGATC
This sequence comes from Thermoanaerobaculia bacterium, assembly GCA_049678185.1. Classification (GTDB taxonomy): domain Bacteria; phylum Acidobacteriota; class Thermoanaerobaculia; order Multivoradales; family JAHEKO01; genus M0029. The sequence continues at coordinate 8,922 of JBAUDS010000026.1, read as the reverse complement.
CAGGTTCGCGACGGCCACTTCTACGCCGCCCGCGCCGTCGAAGTCTTGGGGTTGGCCGAGCTTGGGGGGCTCGTGCGGATCGGCGTCTCCATGTACAACACCCCGGAGGAGATCGATCGGCTACTCGAGGGCGTGGCGGCGCTCGGCCGGCAATAGACCACCTCTCGGGGTAGGGACATCCTCACCCAAGGCATATTCCCAAAGCGGCGCCGGCTGTGTTAGGAAATGGACATCGGGGGCCCGTGGTGTCGGCAGACTGCCGCGGGCAGAATCTCACACCCAGAACAACACACAATCGACGTCGATCGGGGGTAGCAATGATGAGAGAAGCCGTTGTGCCAACCCTGCTGGCCGTAGTCCTCTGTTCAATGGGCACCATCGCCTGCGCCCCAGGGGAGGAGACCAAGACCGTGGACAATCCGCCTGTGGACAATCCCTTCTTCGCCGAGTTCGAGACACCCTTTGGCGCACCACCCTTCGAAAGTATCCACAACGAGCACTACATGCCCGCTTTCGACCGGGGTGTCGAGGAGCAGCAGGCCGAGGTCGGGGCCATCGTGGCCAACGCGGAGGCGCCGACCTTTGCCAACACCATCGAGGCGCTGGAGCGCTCGGGCGCCACGCTGACCCGGATGCGGAGCGTCCTGTTCCCTCTCAACTCGGCAAACACCAACGACGAGATGCAGGCCGTCGTCAAAGAGATGCAGCCAAAGTTCTCCCAGCACCGGGATGACATCCTGCTCAACGAAGAGCTATTTGGCCGTGTCAAGGCGGTCTACGGGCAGGAGGATCTGGACCTGAACTCCGAGGAGGGCATGCTGCTCGAGGAGACCTACCAGGACTTCGTCCGCAACGGGGCCAACCTCGATGCGGAGGCCAAAGCCGAGCTGCGGCAGCTCAACCAGGAGCTTTCGGTCCTCACCGTCCAGTTCGGTGAGAACCTGCTGGCGGAGATGAACGCGCCGGCGCTGATTCTGGAGGACGAGGCGGATCTGGCGGGGTTGCCAGAAGGGGTTCGCGCGGCCGCCGCGCGCAACGCCGCCGAGCAGGGGCACGAGGGCAAGTGGGTCTTCACCCTACAGCGGACGAGCTGGACACCTTTTCTCACCTACTCCGATCGCCGAGACCTGCGCGAGGAGCTCTACGGGGCCTACACCAACCTCTGCAACCACGGCAACGACACCGACAACAAGGAGCTTGCCGCCAAGATCGCCACTCTCAGAGCCCAGCGGGCCGCCCTGCTCGGCTATGAGACTTATGCCCACTACGTGCTCGAGCGCAACATGGCCGAGACACCCGACAACGTCAACGCGCTGTTGACGAAGCTCTGGACACCGGCCCTCGCCCGCGCCAAGTCCGAGGCCGCCGAGGCCCAGCAACTCATCAACGAAGAGGGCGGGGACTTCGACTTCGCCGCCTGGGACTGGTGGTACTACGCCGAGAAGAACCGCAAACTCAGGTACGACTTCGATGCCGAGACCCTGAAGCCCTACTTCGTCATGGACAACGTCCGCGCCGGCGTCTTCGACGTCGCCAACCAGCTATTCGGCATCACTTTCGAGAGGCGTACCGATGTGCCGGTCTATCACGAAGATGTCGAGGCCTACGAGGTCAAGGATGCCGATGGCACCCTTCTGGCTCTCTACTATGTCGACTACTTCACCCGGCCGAGCAAGCGTGGCGGCGCCTGGAAGAACAATTTCCGCCAGCAGCGGAAAGAGGACGGTGAGGATATCCGGCCCATCATTTCCAACGTGGCCAACTTCACCAAACCGGGCGGCGACCAGCCGGCCCTGCTCACCCTGGACGAGGCCCGGACGTTATTTCACGAGTTCGGCCATGCGCTACATGGCCTGCTCGCCGACTCGACCTACGAGAGTCTGTCGGGTACCAGCGTCCGCCGCGACTTTGTCGAGCTGCCCTCGCAGATGATGGAGAACTGGGCGATGGATCCCGGGGTGCTCAAGAGCTACGCCAAGCACTTCGAGACGGGCGAGCCCATCCCCGACGAGCTGATCGAGAAGCTCCAGGCGGCGGACAAGTTCAATCAGGGGTTTGCCACCACCGAGTATCTGGCGGCATCGATCCTCGATATGGACTGGCACTCGATCACCGGCGAGATGGAGCCGGACTCGCCCGAGCTCGAAGCGGCGACGGTCGGGCGCATCGGGCTTATCCCGGAGATCGTCTCCCGCTATCGGAGCACCTACTTCTCGCACATCTTTGCCGGCGGCTATGCGGCGGGCTACTACAGCTACATCTGGGCGGAGGTGCTGGACGCCGATGCCTTCGAGGCGTTCAAGGAGCAGGGGATCTTCAACCAGGAGCTTGCCCGCTCCTACCGGGAGAACCTACTCGAGAGAGGCGGCTCCGAGCCACCGATGGAGCTCTACCTACGTTTTCGCGGTGCCGAGCCGACGATCGAGCCGCTGCTCGAGCGCCGGGGTTTGATGCCGGCAGGGACCGGATAAGAAAACTACCCACAGGGGTGGCACAAGACCCCCCTTTCGGGGTATTGTACGGCTCTCTGCTGAACCTAATGCTTGGCGCGCGGCGTCACAAAGAGGGAGTCGGTTGGTCTGGGTGCGAGCGGGCACGCGCAATCCCCTCCTGATCCCAGACCCGATGTGAAGCAGCGCGGCAGTTCTGATACCGGGGGGTGCGAGCCGACTCAAGTTGTCGAGTGAGGTTCTTCATAGCGGGCGTGTGGGTGGGTGGTGCAATCTGGAAGGAGGATTCGCGTGATGTTCCGGACGTTCGGAGGGATCGTGAATATGAGGCGCCAGCCAGACATGGCAGAAGTAGAGCAGCAACCCAAGGTACACCTGCGAAGGGAGCTGCGCCAGCCGCTGACGGTGCTCAAAGCCACCAACAATAGCGGCCCCAAGACACTCTTCGGCTACGCCTGCAACATCAGTCGAAGCGGCATGCTCATAAGCACCATCAATCCCCGCAAACCCGGAACCAGATACGAGGTCGAGTTCGCCCTCCCCAAGCCCGCCAGTGTAGTCGCCCGTTGCGAATGCGAGGTCGTGTGGAAGCGGACCTGGGCCAAGGAAGACAGGCACAGACCGGGGATGGGGCTGAGATTCCTCGATCTGTCCGAAGAAGCAGCGGCCGCCATCGAAGAGTGGGTGGAGCGGGAAGCGCGGGCGGAGCTGAAAATGGGCCTCAGCCGATCCAAGACCCAGAGCTGATACCAAGCTTCCGGCCGAGCAAGAAATAAAACGCGGATTCCAAGTTGTTCTCTGTGAGGACGTGCCCTGGGCTGTGCCCGGCTCGCTAGGTTGGAAACACCACAAGCGCTAGGAAGCAAATTCATGCCTCTGTACGAATACCGTTGCCTCAACTGTAAAGCCACCTTCGAGGTCCTACAGAACCTCGGCAAGACCACCGAAGGGCTAATCTGTCCCGAATGCGGCGACAAAAAGGTCGAGAAGCAGTTCTCCACCTTTGCCGCCAGCACCGGCAGCAGCACCTCATCAGCCAGTTTCGGCGGCGGCGCCGGCTGCGGCGGTGGCTCCGGCTTCAGCTGAGCCGCCTGACCCGGCGGCCCGGCGGGCCACCCATCAATTGGTTACAATCCCCCCCGCGGAAGCGCTCGGGGGCTGGTGCCTCCTGCGGTCTTCAAAACCGTTGTTCGGCGTCTGAAGGGGCGTCGAGGGTGGGTTCGATTCCCATGCGCTTCCGCCATTAATTTCAATAGCTCAGAGGGCCGTTCCGGCGTCGGCTCGGCTTCGTCACCAGTGCTCGCGGGAACAGCGCCTGGGGAGTCGAGCCAGAGATCGAGCAGAGCGGCGTGCTTCCCCAGGCGGGGCTGCCAGAAACCGCGCAGCTCACGCGTCCCGATTTGGCGCCCGCGGAAGGCGAGGTAGAACTCCCGGCAGAGGGCGAAGAAGGCCTCGTCTCCGAGGGCCGTCCGGAGGGCGTCGAGCATGAGGCTGCCCTTGAAGTACCGGATCGTGTAGCCGTCGCCTGAGTTGTCGGCCGGCACCTCGGCCAGCGACGGGGCGTCGTCGGGGAGACGGCTCACCGCCCGCCGTGCCCGGGCCAGAGGTCGCTCCTCGCCGAGGATCCGTTCGACCGCGAACCGTGCGAAGTACTCGGCGAACGTCTCGTTGATCCAGTCACCCTGGCCGGCGCCGAAGTGCCACCAGAAGTGGGCCGCCTCGTGAGCGAGGCCACCGAGCTTGGAGGTGAGGTCGCCCTCCGCGAGTCCATCGAGAACCACCCCTTCCGAGGTGACGATGAGGGGCGCCCGGGAGTAGCCGCCCTGTCCCGCCTTGCGTGGAGAGTAGACGAGGCGGACCGTCGCCGATGCGCCCTCGGCTCTCCCGAGGGTCTGCTCGAACAGCTCGAGGGCGGTGCGGATCTCCTCGGCCTGTCGTTCGACGTAGGGCCGGGGGAGGCGGCTGGAGTAGATCTCCACGCCACCGCCGTCTTGCTGCACTCGCACCACCTCGAAGTCGGGAGAGGCGATGAGGACGAGGTCCTGGACGGCCTCCGCCGACCATCGGACCTGGGTTCGATTCCCGCTCTGGGTCGGCGGCGACGGCTCACCGAGCCCGACCAGCGTCCATCCCGTTGGCAAGTCGACAAGAAGATCCGCCTCGAACGTCTGGCCGAAGTCTCCGAGCTGCGGATACCAGGCCGAGTACCAGGCGAGCTCCACCCGCTCCGAATCAATCGCGTCGTCGAGAAACCTGCCCTCTCGCTCCGCGGCTGGCGTGCCGAACTGGGGGAACCGCGTAAGACGCCCTCTGTATTCGACCTGGAGCCGGATCTCCGGGTCCTCGACGGTCGCTGGCAGATAAACGTTGACGAGTTGCGTTGCCGGCTGGAGTCTGGTCGCCTCAGCGGGAGCCGAAGTGACCTCGAGGGGCCGACCGCCGAGGGAAACCCGTCGCACCTCGAAGCCCTCGTGGAGGCGGAGGGGCAGGACTCGCGGGCCGACAGTCGAGAGTGTCACCCCCACCTCGCCCCGAACCTCGATGCTTCCGGCGGCAGGATCGAGGACGATCTCCAGGCGGTAGACCGTCGGTCGATCCGCGTTGGCGGCCGCCGCCGCGAGAAGAAGCGATATCGCAGCGAGTACGCGTCGCATTACGGAGCTCGACTTTGACTCCTCATCGGAATCACTATGCCATAAGCTCAGGGCGTACGGAAGAATGAAACGGTCCGCGATTGGTCTACTTTTTGTCTTCGCCGCCACGGTGTTTGGCGTGGCATACACGAAGACCGCCGTCGGTCCAAATCCGAGAGTAACCCTTCCTTCTGCCGCTGACGACAATCTGCCACAACAGCTGGGTTCCCACTTCTCCGAGTTAGAGCAACGACATCAATTTACCGGCTATGTCCTGGTCGCCACACAGGGTAGCGTTGTCTTTGAACGCGGTGATGGGTCGACAGATCTCTCCACCCAAAAAGAACCCACCGCACAAACCCAATTCCAAATCGGCTCGCTGACCAAACAGTTTGTCGTCGCAGCAATTTTGGTTCTCGTAGATCAAGGAAAACTCGATCTCTCCGCCAAAATCGGGTCCTACATGCCCAATCTGGCAGAACCCGCGCGGGATCTGACCATCCATCAGCTTCTTTCCAATACATCGGGGATCGCCACGGCACCTTTTGCCGAAGGCGCCACTCAACAGCTTCTCGGTCCCGCCACCCGAGCGGACCTGCTGGCCACGTTTGTTGGAGAACCGCTGCGATTCGAACCGGGTTCGAAATTTGAGTACAGCAATTCAGGCTTCTTGTTACTGGGGGCGTTGATCGAGCAGATCACCGGAAGGTCAGCTGAATCCTTTTTCGCAGAACACCTCTTTGAAAAAGCTGAGATGACAGGCAGTTTTCTGCCGGAACAGGGGGACTTTCAACAAATCCGAAACCAACACACAGGTGGTGACTTCGCCGTCGGATATCGAAGGATGCCCTCTGGAACATTAGAACCACATCAAGAAGCGTTTGATATGAGCGTTATTTTCACCGCCGGAGCCATGGTCTCCACAGCGCAGGATTTGTTCTTATGGACCGAGGCACTTTATTCGGGAAAACTATTCAGTCCCCAACTCGTCGACAAAATGACGACGGCAAACCTCAACCACTATTGTTATGGGATTTACGAACGCATCCTGACAAACGGCATGGTCGCATACTCCCACTCCGGCGGTATTTTCGGATTCCACAGCTATCTACTGGTAGCCCCCGACAACCAAACCACCGTGGTGATCCTCAGCAATGACGAGAATCAATACATCGGACGATTCGGCGAAGAGCTGGCTGTCATTGCCGCGGGCCAAACCGTTCCACTCCCAACCGCCACCACGCCGACACCAAGAGATCTGGCCCAATTTGCTGGAACCTACATCGGACAGTACTTGGGAAATCCCATCGAATTCACGCTGAAAGCGGAGCGCCATCAGCTCCATCTGGTCCGCCCGAACGGCAGCAAAACGCCCCTATTTGCCGAAGACGAAAACCGATTCTATGCCCAGGCTTCAAGGGCAACCTATACGTTCATCCGGACCGACAAAGATACGATCACCGCACTGAATATCGAGGTCGACGGTATTCCAATCATGCAATTGCCGAAGGAATCCCAATGAGCCTCCGTTGGCTTGACTTCGGGGGGGGTACTACAGGTGCTTCCTGTCAGTTGCAGCTCGAGTCGAGCAGAAAAGTTCTTGATCGCTCCGAACGTTTCCGCGGAAACGTCTCGTCGGCTTGCCGATCGATCGGAGGGCGTACAACGCCCAGTTGAGATCCCAGGACCCGCCATCCCAGCTCGGCAGGCCGGTCTCGGCATCGATCTCCAGCCCCTCTTCGCGATGGCGCTGTTCGAGTAGTGCGATCGGGTCGTCGGCCAGAACCGGGGGTCTGGGAGCCAGGGGGATCGGCCTCCCGTCGCTCCTCGAGAACCGTGGCTCGCCATTTGGGAGCATATTGACCCGGATCCCCCCTTCGTGCACCACCCGATGGTGGTATCTACACAGCAGAAGCAGGTTGTCGAGCTTGGTCTTACCCCCTTCGGCCCAGTGCTCGATGTGATGGGCGTCGCAGAACTTCAAACCACAGCCCGGGAAACGACAGCTCCGGTCACGATGGGTCAGCGCCCGCCTCAAAGCAGGTGGAATTGTGCGCGTTTTCCTCCCCACGTCCAGCACCGAGCCGTCCGACCCGTGGCTCATCACCACTTTGGCGGCATCACAGGCCAGCCGCCGAGACGTTTCCGCGGAAACGCGTATCCCGTCCTCCAGCACCGACTGGCCGGGCTGGTCGGGATCCTCCAGCGCTTCGGCATCCACATGCAGCACCACCTGGTAGCGGTCCCCTCGGGTACCGTTGTCGAGCTCTCCCTTGAGCGCACTCTCTGCTACCAGCCCCAGGGCATCGGCCCTTCTTTGCTCCCCTGAGATCTCCTTTTCACCGGCCTTTTCCCCCTCCACGGTCTCCCGGTAGAGGACATCGGCCGCGGCCTCCAGAGCCCGCATCACCACCGCTCCCACCTCGGGCTCGAGCCGGGCCCGGAGCACCAGCATCCCGTCCTCGTCGCTATAGACCCGGGCGTAACGGTGCTGGTGACGCTTTTCCGCCTCCTCGAGCTCCTCCCACCGGTCGACCTTCCGCCAGGCCCGCACCAGCGTTTCCACGTGAGAGGCAGTGCCGGCCTGGGCAAAGATCAGAAGCTCTTCTTCGTTCTCCGGGGTGGCTACCCGGGTCAGGGCCCGCACCTTGGAGTAGGAGACCTCGCCCCGCCGCATCGCCCTGCTGATCACTGGCAGATCACCCAACGCCCGCGCCACCCGCACCTTCTCCCTGGCGGCCCCCTTGTTGAGACCCGTCCGCCAATTCAGCCAGTGAGCACAGGAGCGAAAGCCGTCGCCCCAGCCCTCCCGCTCGTCGAACTCCCGGATCAGGGTCAGCAGCCTGAAAGTAGCTGCATGGATGTGGGCCGAGAGCTCGGCGATCTCGTTTCCCAGCTCGTCGAGGGAGAGAGGAGACCCTGCGACAGGGTTCTGGGTGTCCGTTTTTCGAGCTTTTTGGTTCATGACATTCCCCCGTGAAAGAGTGCTTTTTCTCAATCTATCATTGGGTTTTTCGAGGCTCTGAGGTGCCGCTGACGGGGTGAACGGGGCCCCTTGAGACGATCGCGTCTCGAGGCCCGAGAACCGGTCTCAGCCGGCGGCTGGGGGGCAGGTAGGGGCCATTGGTGCCGGAACCGCAGGCACCCGCAAACCCCCTCCCAAAACCCTGTCAAGAGGAAAATTGAAGTTCTTGGATATCAAAATCTCGAGTCGTGACGCCGGATTCCAACCAAGAGGCCCCCGCCCAGGAGTCTCGGTACCTGCCCGGCAAGAACTCCAGGTAATTGCTGGCGAATCGCGAAGCGGGGGCCTGCGCGACCAGGAGATTCCCAGGCTTTCTCACCCAACCTCCGAGAAAGCCCAGGAAATAACTGGCGAACCCAGGCACTGCCCCGCGAGACTGCCAAGCCGGTCCTGCCGTAAGGGCGAGTTTCCATACCTGCCCCCGGGGGTGGTGTCGGCAAGCTCTTGGCAGCGTAGGATCGGACGACCAGTCGACAGATGGCGTGTCCTTGAAGGAGGCGATGTGACTTCAGACACTTTGACCACCGATTCGCTTGCCGGGTCAGCCGGCCCTGGAGCACCAGGATCAGGGAGGGCCCCGAATCAAGGTCATGGCAGACCGCCCACGACAACCCGCGACCTTGACCAATCCATAAGCGAGCTGCAGCAGCACAAAGACGAATGGGCGATGCTCGAGCCCAAGGAGAAGTTGGCACTGCTCGAGCAGCTCCCCGGGAGGGTGGCGCGCCACGCCGACCGGTGGGTCGAGGCCGGGCTGGCCGCCAAGGGGCTCGCGCCCGACTCCCCCTATGCTGGGGAGGAGTGGACCGCGGGG